>NZ_JBNHER010000315.1:0-15644 GCF_050015975.1 Dapis purpurea BLCC-M126
TAATTGATAATGGATAATTGATAATTACCTCTGGTTAAAACCGTTCTTGATTGAAAATTGGGAAATATCCTAGCACTTTTCTCTTGGTCGATTGGATATGGCGCAATTCGGAGCGGCTCTGTAAGAGCGGGAAACCTCGCCATCCCATCCTAACGGACTGCTCCGCAAACGACCGCTCTCTTGGTCGATTGGATATGCCGTTTCGGCTGTCGCCGACATGAAACGCGTAGCGTCCCGGAGGGAACGGAGACCTCGGCATCCCATCCTTCGGAATGCTCCGCAAACGACCGCTTTTTCCCCTATCCAAGGGTAGGCTTTAAACCACAATTATTTAATTAACAATTAATAATTAATAATTCTGTAAAAATTAATGACGTTGCTGAATTGAGCTATGAACGATAGGGAACAGATATATCTTTCTGATAAAGATAGTGGATTAGCAAGGGAACAGAATAGTTTCATCTCTGAAACAGATCTGTGAATAACACAAGGTTTTTCGATCTAGTCTTGCTAAGTAATGCCTTAACTTTATGTTTTCTCCTTCTACTCTCGTCATAAAAGAATTGGTGGATCAGAGTAAGCAAAAATTTGAAATTCTACATTTAGAATTTTCTGATCGATTTGTAGCAGAATCAAAGCATCATATCAAATAGGTTCAGGAATAATTTGTGTTTTAATTACCTATACATTAATAGGGTTAATTGCCAATAACCAACGGACAAAATTCGTAGCATAAGTTTCTGCTAAATATTTACGGGAATTAGTTAACTAAGTTAAGTAGTGATATAATACTCCTAAAATTATACAATGGTAGAGGCAAGTTATACTTTAAATTAATGAGTTGAACTATCAGATAAAATAAACTCGCCCTAAAGATATAATGCACAAAATTCGTTGTCTCAGTCTATTACTTCCAAAGTTTTAATCAATTAAAGTGCCATATTTATCCATAAAATCTAAGATAATTTTTTGATGAAATTCACCAAGCGATCGCTCCATTCCTGCATTCTCAGAATAAGCTTTACCTGCCTTAATTTCTGCTGGACTTAATAATCCCATATCCCAACCTTCTGCCAAAACTAAATCTTTTAATTCTACAGTTAAGGGAGCATAAAATACATGACGAACAACATTAGTATCATAGTAAACACCAAACTCAGACACTATATCAGGTGCATAACTTATTTCTTCAGCTAATTCTCGTTTTACAGCCGCTTCTGATGTTTCTCCTGGTTCTATATGACCCCCAAAAAAAGCCCATTTACCAGGATGAGCAATACCAGGAATATCATCTCGTAATTGTAGGAGAAATTTCCCTTCTCGGTAAAGAATAGCGATCGCCACATGAGGTAGATTATTGTTGTTCATAATTCTCTTCTTCTATTCGTTCTAGCTCCTCTATATAAAAATCTCCAACATCCTGATTACCTAATTCTGAAACAACAATACTTTGATAACGTATTTTCCCTTTAATTGTTATTTCTGTTCCTATCTTTGGTAATTCTGCCGTAGTAAATATCCAAATACTCCCTGTATTATCCGCCAATTCATAAGCGCCTGTTTCTATAAATGGGGCACGGCTTTCTACAGTACCTTTTAAATATACTTGATTATCAATTTTACCTTTTGTTTGAATTTTATCAATTCGACTTACATTAAGATTTAATTTAATAGCTGTTTGTGTAATTTGACTGCAACTAATTAGTCCTGTCACCAAAAACATAATCATAATAATTCTAAATTTATCAAACAATGCATTTAATAAAGCAGAATTAAGCAGCAAAAACCAAGACGGAAATCTCTGAAATATTTGTATGTAATTTCTTCCCAAAGCTTTTTTAGTCGGTGCTCTAGTTATCATCAAAACTTTTTTCCCTATTGATAATTTACATAATAATTTTCTGCTTATTACTATAGCAATTACAAATTGATTATTCTCATCAATTTATTAATATTTAAAATTTATACCAAAATTCTTTCAATTCTCACTTCTGAAGTCTTGTTTTCTCAAAAAACTAGGATAAAAATATTACCACACAAATAAGATAATTTTGTCTATCTATAATACCAAGAAAAGATTTAATTCTATTTGAGTGCTAAAAATTAAACATTATTTTTATTTATTTAAAAACATCACAAAATCTACTTTTATATACTGATAAGCATACTATTATTATTCTGAATTAACAAGATAATTAATTTCAAAATCAAAAATTGAAATAAACAATTTTATCTAGAAGTCATTAGATACAGCTTTTAAAATCAAAAATCAAACAGGAAATAGCAATGACAAATCAATTAGATGGTAAAGCTCTGGCCAAAAAAATCAAAGCTGAACTCCAACAAAAAGTTCAGTCTCTACAAAGTAAAATTGGTCGTCCTCCTGGTTTAGCAGTATTGATGGTGGGAGATAACCCTGCTAGTGCAGTATATGTCCGTAACAAAGAAAAATCTTGCGCAAAAGTAGGTATTGCCTCCTTCGGGAAACATTTTCCAGCTCAAACATCTCAAGCTGAACTAACCCAAGTAATTCAAAAATTAAACCAAGACCCACAAGTAGACGGTATTCTTGTACAGTTACCTCTACCAGAACATTTAGACTCTACTTCATTACTTTACCAAATTGACCCCAGCAAAGACGTAGATGGACTCCATCCTATGAATCTTGGACAACTGCTCCGTGGTGAAAAGGGTTTACGCAGTTGTACTCCGGCAGGAGTCATGCGCTTGCTACAGGAATATAACATTCAATTACAAGGAAAACAAGCCGTTGTACTAGGGCGAAGCATTTTAGTGGGTAAACCAATGGCATTAATGTTACTTGAGGCCAATAGTACAGTAACAGTCGCCCATTCACGGTCTCAAAATTTAGAGGTCATAACCAGGAATGCAGATATTCTTGTCGCAGCAGTAGGTAAACCAAACATGATTACTGCTGAGATGGTCAAACCAGGAGCAGTAGTAATAGATGTAGGCATTAACCGAGTTACAGATGAAGGGGGTAATAGTCGGTTAGTAGGAGACGTTCAATTTGACTCTGTGGCAGAGGTAGCAGAATATATTACTCCTGTACCTGGAGGAGTTGGCCCAATGACTGTAGCAATGTTATTACAAAATACTGTAGAACGTTGGAGTGATTTGCTGGAATAATTTAACTTGCCAATACTTTTAGATATCTCCAGAAAATAAATTTGGTCTTTGTTTAACATAAATCAAGAGAAGTACAAATTACTACCAGTATGGGAACTGCTATAGTCATATATAATCAAAGAATGTTAAATTAAAAAAAAATCAACCTTTATTTATAGAAAAAATCTCCTAATACTAATTACCAATTAGAGTTTGCTGATTAAATCTCAAAGCATGAACGAATAAAGGTAAGTGCCTTTTCAGGTATTGAAAAAGTACCTGGTTTTTAGCTCTTTATACTCAAAAAGTTAGCATTTTTGGCAAGAGCTGGGCAAAAAAATTACTCCCCTAATCCTTAAAAAAGACTTTTTCAGCAAACCCTAATTAATAAAGCACAAATCTAAGCATCAAACTATTTTGATCCAGAGATTAATGAGATTGCTTGAGAAATATATTTTTCAAAAAAATCAATCAACCTGTAATCTTTACATAGCATCCTATCCTAGTTTAAATTGAAGCCATTCGAGCTATGGCTGAAAGGCTGCACACATATAATAATAGTCAGGTGTCATCCAAATCTTTGTATTGGCATTTTTTGCCATCATAAAAATATTTTCCTGACTATATTTTCGAGAAATTTCTGTTTGTATTCGTGTTCCTTTTCTAAGTAGTGCTAACTTCTGCTTCTCAGATGTGTACGAAATCGTGCAATCTTCAGTAAGCTCCATCCAACGTACTACTCCTTTCTTGCTATTGTCAAATTCCGAATAACGTTTCAACTTATCTAATGGAATATCTATCTCAAGATACTTATTGATCATTTTTATCATGTGCCAGTCAATCTTCTTCATTGCTTCGATATTGTAAGCATCTTCAATAACCTCAACCGATTTATGTTCGGAAGGTGCACTATCAAACATAATTACAAGCCTAGAATTCTCTATACTCGAGAATATATTCATGAATTTGTTGATAAATTCTAAGCTCTCTGATTCTGAGAAGTTGCCAATAGTAGATCCGAGTAAGAAGACAGTGATATTAGTATCTCTGAAACGATTGTAAAATTCACTTTTCATACAAATTTCCCAAGAATCAATATGAGAAATGACAGGTAATCCGGGAAATTCTTTTTCAACGTTTTTATGACAGAGATCGATTGCAGATTGTGCCGTATCAATAGGAATATAATAGACACCTTGAAACCTTTCTAGCGCTTCTTTCAAAAAAGGAAATGTCTTTTTCCCCGAACCCGAACCCAGATCGACGATCGTGTGCTGACGTGAGTAGTCACCAAAATCCATAATCGATTTGTAATGAAGATCGATCAACTCTTGCTCTTTTCTAGCCAAGTAATACTTTTCGTCCGACAATATCAGCTCTAAAAGTTCACTTCCAGTTTCATAATATTTTAACTTGGGTGATGGTATCCAAACATCCTCTACTCCATCTGCTAGCTGTTGGCGTAATTTTTCAGCTTCTAAATATTTCATTGTTAGTTCTTCCGAAAGATTTAATTATTATGCTTATTTGCTACTCTTTGATTACACATCATGTTGAGGAATAGCTATTTCCAACGGTTTATAGTTTCTGCTAGCTAGATACTCAGGACGATAAGTGATTTTATCTCTTACAGGTATGTTGTCTACTCTATTATATATCAATATGAGCATATCTCTTTTGAAGGGTTATTAACTGTTAAACTTAAACCGTAGAAAATAGTTGTAAAACTTACAAAAGTGTTGTAATATTAAATAGGTAACAATAAATTATCAAAAATAGCGAGTGAATGCGACTTGTTGATAGACATATTATTAACCGAACACATAACTTTTGGCGAGTTTGTGATGAATTAGCCTTTAAGTCTAAAAACTTGTATAATTTGGCTAATTATTATTGTCGTCAGCATTTTTTTAGTACTGGTTATAGTTTGGATTTAACTAAACTGTACCACGCTACCAAAGATAGTGATGCCTATAGAGCATTACCAACTAAAGTATCAAAACAAATAATCAAATGCTTGATTGCCACTTGGCATGGTTATTTTCAGGCTATAAAAGAATGGTCAAAACATCCAGGAAAGTTTTTAGGTAAGCCCAAAATACCCAAATATAAGGACAAAACCAAAGGTAGAAATGTAGTTATATATTCAAAGGAATCAGTCTATAGAGCAAGTTTGAAGAATGGTATTTGTCACTTATCTATGAGTCAAATTAAAATACCTGTAGTTGTGGATACTGTCATCGAAGTGAGGATAGTACCTGCTACTGCCTGCTATATAATCGAAGTTGTCTATGAAAAAACAAATCAGCCACAAATACATTCAACATATATAGCCGGAATAGACTTAGGAATTGACCGGTTAGTAGCTCTATCTACAAATAAGCCTGGTATCAAACCACTGCTGATTAACGGGAAGCCACTAAAAAGTGTCAATCAATTATATAACAAGCGAAAAGCTAAGTACCAAAGTGCGTTATCAGGCCAGAAAAAAACTAGCCGTAAGATTGAAGCGTTAACCTACCGCCGAAATCGTTTTGTCGAGAATTATCTGCATAACACCAGCAAATTAGTGGTTGAGTATTTAACCACAAATAATATTGGTACTGTAGTCATAGGCCAAAATGATAACTGGAAACAAGGTGCAAAGATAGGCAAAAAAAACAATCAAAACTTTACCCAAATACCACACTCTAAGCTAATTCAACAGATAACTTATAAATGTCAACTGGTTGGGATCAAAGTTATTGAAACTGAAGAAAGTTACACCAGTAAAACATCTGCTATTGACTTAGAAAAACCAATATGCTATGAAAACTATGTAGGCAAGCGAGTCAAACGTGGCTTATTCAGAAGTGCAACAGGTAAAGTAATTAATGCCGATATCAACGCCAGTCTTCAGATAATTAGAAAGAAATTCCCAGAGGCATTTACTGCCGAGGGAATAGTGAGCTGTGCCGTACAGCCTGTATTGGTTAATCCAATATCAAGATAAAAGCTGTCACGATTTTCTACAGTTTTTTTCGTACGGTGAGATATTGTTGCTAGATCCATGAACACAGTCTACATGAAAAAATAATACTCCTCCTGCTTTCCCTTTTGGTATATCAATACCATTTTCGGTAATTAAATCTTTAGCTATCTTTCTCCCAACTGGATACTTAATATCTGTTGTATTTTGGGTCCATTCTATATCACTTGAATATAGTGCCTGCTGCTTTGCTCCAATTCCATAACCAATTCTGGATTCCTTATGCGATCTTGGAACTAGAAAAATTGGACCATTAAACTCGCTAACTTAATCTAAAAATATTGCAACTATTGCAACTATTGATCATTTCTGGCTTTGGTATTTTATCTTCATAGTACCAGTGTAGGTAGTTTTGGTGCCATGGATAAAAACCACCTTTAAACTCTGTATTTGCAATTGAATTTAGATTGATAGATATAAACGTTTCCTTTCAAAATATCAGTAACAGGCTTAAGAATTTCTGGATGTCTAGAAATTTTATCTATAGTATTACTGTAAAGATTTATTCCATGTATTGATTTTAAGGTTGAGTCATCTTTCTCAAAAATAGTTCCTGGAAGATTTTTATAATTGATACTTTGTATTTCATCTTTAATTTTACTGATTTCTGAATATTTAAGAGCTTTTTGTACAAATATGTACCCTAATTCATAATATTTTTCGTATCTTTCTTCATGGAGTTCTATAGTTTAAGCAAGAAGATATATGAAGGCCAATTAGTTAGTAGTTTTTTCCCAATGATATAGATTCCATAAATAATATCATATCTGCTGGTATCGTTTGTGTAAAAGTTAGGGTAAATATCTACAGGAAATTTAAGTTTTTTCCAGCTTTTAAGCCTTCTTACTTCTTCCTTCTTCCTTACCCTTACTTACAATACTGATGCTACCTGACTTGATATAACGATTTGCTAATGTAACCCGATCATTGTGTGAGTATTGCTGTCTATATCCATAAATAGTATTGTAAGATAGTTTACTTTTGTCAACACTATATATAGGAAAGCTCGACCTCGCCATCTGTGTAACTTTAATACTTGCTTTTTGCTTTCTTCTTGAAACAAATAAATTTAGGGATTGAAACCAATAAAGTGTATAATCTATGGTGCTAATGCCAAATAATGGCCACCAGATTAATCCCATGGTTCCTCAATTTCAAATAGATACAAATTTTGACCTATCTACCTATTTAACAGAGCGAAAAGCTCTAGTTGAAAAAGCTCTTGACAATTCTATCAGCACAGTCTACCCAGAAAAAATTTATGAGGCAATGCGCTATTCCCTACTAGCAGGTGGTAAGCGTTTACGTCCAATTCTTTGTTTGGCGACCTGTGAATTATCAGGTGGAAACATAGAAATGGCAATGCCTACTGCCTGTGCATTAGAAATGATTCACACCATGTCCTTAATCCATGATGATTTACCTGCAATGGATAACGATGATTATCGCCGAGGCAAGTTGACAAATCATAAAGTTTATGGTGAAGATATTGCAATTCTTGCAGGTGATGGTTTATTAAGCTATGCTTTTGAGTTTGTAGCTACTCAAACCAAGAATGTACTACCACAACAAGTTCTACAAGTCATTGCTCGATTGGGAAAAGCTGTTGGAGCAGCAGGGTTAGTGGGAGGCCAAGTAGTGGACTTAGCTTCAGAGGGTCTCTCACAAGTATCTGAAGAAACATTACATTTTATCCATACTCATAAAACAGGTGCTCTTTTAGAAGCTTGTGTAGTTTGTGGCGCTATACTTGCCAGTGCATCCCAAACTAATGTAGAGAAACTTTCCCGCTATGCTCAAAATATTGGTTTGGCTTTTCAAATAGTTGATGATATTCTCGATATTACTGCTACTACAGAAGAGCTAGGAAAAACTGCAGGAAAGGATCTTGAGGCTCAGAAAGCAACCTATCCAGCAATTTGGGGATTAGAAAAATCTCGGTGTCAGGCTCAAATACTTGTTCAGAATGCCAAGGCAGAGTTAGAAGTTTTTGGAGAAAAGGCATTGCCACTAATAGCTTTAGCAGATTTTATTATCAGCCGCAGTAACTAGGAGGGTAATATGGAGAATATTGGCGAAATTATGGATAACCATGTTCTATGGGTTGCTCTCCTGGCTTGTCTCATGGCTCAATTTTTTAAGATAGTGGTAGAGTTAGTTCAACATCATAAGATTAATCTACAAGCTTTATTTACAAGTGGTGGAATGCCTAGTGCTCATTCTGCATTTGTAGCGGCATTGGCAGTAGGAGTAGGCCAGACAAAGGGTTGGGCTAGTCCAGAGTTTGCCCTCGCTTTAGTTTTTGCGATTATTGTGATGTATGATGCAGCAGGAGTTCGTCAAGCAGCAGGATTACAAGCTCGAATTCTTAATCAAATTGTAGATGAATTGTTCCAGGAAGACCATCATCTTAATCAAGACCGTCTTAAAGAGTTGTTAGGTCATACTCCTGTACAGGTTATAGTAGGTTTTTGTTTGGGAGTAGCTGTATCTTGGGTTGCAAGTTTCAGTTATTAATTGGTTAATTTAATTCTAGGACTAATTAATGTCACCCTACTACTATCTACAACAAAAGCTAAAAATCCACGATCGCTTAAGTTAAACATACTATTTGTAGCAGCTCGACGTCCGCGCGTATAGGTTACTAATAGAAAAGGTTTTTGTCCATAGGCAGCTAAACCTATATTACGCCCTAAACTTCTTTCCAATTGTAAAGCTATTTCTGGTTGATTATTATAATCTACTAGAACAGCATAACCACTACCTAAAGGTTGAGGATTAAAGCCTATTTCTGGAGGTGCAGGCAATGGCCCGTCAGGCACTTGTATTTCCTCACTTGGTCTAACTACATAGGCACGCAATCCTACAATATCTTGAATATATCTTGCCCAATCACTCGCCACATCCTTGTCATCAAAACCCCGGATCGTACTAACAGTTTGGTCAATGTAGCGACAGACATCTATTGTGATATCTGGTGGTAGACTGCGACTAACTATATCTTGATTTGCAGGTGTCTCTGTAACTATGACTAATAAGTATTCATCACTAGCAGGAGATTGACAATCTTCAATAGCCATGGCATATTTTGCTTCAGTTGTCAAAAATGACAAGAATAAAAAAGCCGAGGCCATAAAAGTTTTTAGCCTCCCCAACCAAGGTTTATTCAGTTGCAGTTGAGTATTAGTCATTGCGAAAAAATAGTTAATAGTCAAGTAGGCATCCAGCTATTAGCTATCAGCTGCCAGCTTTTTAATAAATTAAGCATTAGTTTAACTTGACTTTTAGTTATCCTCAGATACTAAATCCTCATAAATGTGAAAATAAGTTAATAACTAATAGCTGAAAGCTGACAGCTGTTGGCACAGTATTCCTTAAGAAATACTTATATATTAAGAATCTTGAGTAGAACTTGGTGCCAGAGAAGCCAAAGGTTGAGGAATAGTATCTGAAGGTGCTTGAAATTCTCCTGTAGCTACAAACTCTAAGCGTAATTTCAACCAAGTAATAAAGTGAGAATTAGTAGAAATAATCGCTGCAGCAGGTTGAGGACATTTTACTTTAATGCTAGCTAGTTCAGGAGCTTCTAAAAAGGCAGGTTGAGGAACTTGCCAAAAATCTATTTCCTTTTCCTTCTCGTGATAATCTCTAATGCGCTCCCTGAATACTTCCTCCAGGGGTTCTTCCTCCATTAAAAATTTTTGACTAGCTAAGACGTAATAGTAAGTTTGCATTTCCATCTATCAATTAGAAATTAGTAATTAGAACTTGCCATGAATAGCAAGTTTCATTTCACGGACAGCTCGCTCCATACCAACGAGTACCGCCCTAGAAATAATTGTATGACCAATGTTGAGTTCTTCCATACCTTCTAGACAAGCAACTGGATAAACATTCCAATAAGTAAGGCCATGTCCAGCATTTACCCGGAGACCAGCAGCGATCGCTATTTTGCACCCATCTGCCAAAATAGTCAATTCTTTGTGGCGTGTAGACTCATCTTCAGCTTCAGCATAAGATCCTGTATGGAGTTCAATAAACTTGGCCTGAATTGTGGCTGAAGCTTCTATCTGAGCTTTTTCTGCATCAATAAACATACTGACAGGAATACCGGCTCCCTGTAATTGGGTTACGACTTCTCTCATCTGGGGAAGATTTCCTGCCACATCCAACCCCCCTTCAGTAGTTACTTCTTCCCGCCGTTCTGGTACAAGAGTAATATAGTCTGGTTGAATTTCCAGAGCGATTGCCACCATTTCATCAGTAGGGGCCATTTCTAGATTCAAATGAGTCCGTACTGTTTGTCGGAGAATACGGACATCTCGTTCTTGAATATGGCGACGGTCTTCGCGCAGATGGACAGTAATACCATCAGCACCAGCTAGTTCAGCTAAAACTGCTGCTGCTACTGGATCTGGTTCTACAGTTTGTCGCGCTTGTCTAATTGTGGCAACGTGGTCTATGTTGACACCAAGAGTGGGCAATTTTTCTTCTCCTAAAAAGGTTAAATTAATTTGGCATAGGTACTTAACTATATTATCAGTGTTAAACCTCAAAGCTTTCTGAGATTTACCAAATTGGAGAACCCCAGCCAGCTTGTGGACAATCTCAATAAGTTCTAATTTACAAACTTTGGGTATAAAGTTTGCCTATTTTGTAGTTTTATAAGCCGTTGTGCATTTAAATAACCTATTATTTTGTGCCTCATTCAAAGGACAACCCTATTTGACTTGAATCATATGAATTTTAAATGCGTATTAGTTTATTGAGAGGTAGGTTGAAGATTCTTATTGGTAAGATACATAATTTCAAAGTTTTCAGTTAAAATTAACTGTTATAAAAATTATCAGAACCAATCCGCCGATTGCTTTTTTTTTTCCAAAAACAAGTAATTTTTGGTAAGATATGGAAAATACCTATTCTTGAAAATCAAGACCTTGAAAAATATAGCTAATTAATATTTTGATTAATTATCAATTAATCAAAACATTAACTGTTTAGTTGTAAATAGGAACTGTCAACAATGCAAATCTCACAAAATTGCCTGGATTTAATCAAGAAATGGGAAGGACTTTTTCTGAATGCTTATCTAGATCCAGTAGGAATACCAACTATTGGATATGGAACCATTCGTTATCCGAATGGACAAACAGTTCGTCTAGGAGACAGAATTTCAGAAAGAGATGCAGAAGGATACCTCAGGTATGAATGTGGCAAAAAAGCCGAAGAAATTTCTCAACTCATCAAAGTTCCTGTTAATCAAAACCAATTCGATGCTCTAGTATCTTTTTCTTATAATGTAGGAACTGGCGCATTTCAAGGTAGTACCTTATTAAGAAAACTAAATCAAGGAGATTATCGAGGAGCAGCTAATGAATTTTCCCGTTGGGTAAATGGCGTAGTTCGTGGTGTCAAGGTACCACTACCAGGGTTAGTATCTCGTCGTGCTGATGAAAAGAGGTTATTTCTGAAAAGTGGAGGAGAAGAAAAACCTTTAGAAGGTGAAATTTCCGAACAAGATAAAGTAACTTGGTTAGAAGGATATCGAGATGAAAATAAGAAAACTGTAGTTGTAGGTTGGAACCAAGGTGAAGTAGTAGAAATCTTAACTCTTGAAAAGTTTGATAAAGACTTATTAGCTAGTATTTTTCCTCAGTATAAAAATGCGAGGTATTTTGTAATTGCTCCTGCTAATAAACCAATTCCTGCTGGTGAAAGAACTTCAGTTTTTAAAATTTCCGATATATATAATCAAGGTACACCTCCAAAACTCAACCGTGTATTAGTACGAGGTAGTGAAGGCGAGGATGTAAAAAATTTACAAAAGAGATTGAAAGATTTAGGGTATTATTCAGGATCACTTGATGGTTTTTTTGGTAAGAAAACTGAACTTTCAGTTATTGAGTTTAAAAAAGATTATTTTGGCACAGATAATGCAACAGTAGAGTCTATAACCTGGAAGAGATTATGGGGAAATGCTCCACCTCCACCTCCTCCTGCACCACCACCGACAACAAACAAAAATTATCTACTATTAACAAAGACAAGTCGTAAAGATAGATATGGATGTTATGTACTTAACTTAGACTATTTTAAATATGGAAAATTACAAGACAGATTAGAAGTTTGTTGCGGTGCCCCTGGAAGACAATTTTTCCGTACCGCTGCTCGGAGTCGTGCAATGACTGGAGAACCATTACCAGAAGGAAAGTGGTACATTCAGGATATTATTTGGGCTGATAGTAAAGATAATTATTATGGTCGAATTTTTCAAAGTGGTATTGGCCCAGTAACAGTTCCGTTAGATTATATAGAACCTGGTAGAACTGAAAGAAGCGCGATCGAAATTCATATTGACTGGAATCGATATTATGGTGCCCCTGGTACTGTTGGTTGTATCGCTACTTACAACATATCTGATTATAAAAGGTTCGTTGGTTGGTTAAGGGATACAGATCCCCGGGATCTTTATGTTGACTGGAAATTAGGAACTTGTCCTAAACCTTAGTTAAGATTAAGATGATGGTGCGTGACGCTTGGCGCTTCGCACCCTACTTGACTTTTAACTTGATATTAATCAGGTTTTTTCAGGTTTGGAGAATCTCCTGAGTTTTCGATTAATTCAGCTAATCCTTCTGAGATAGCTCTTGGGTTCATAAAAAGTAGCTTAGAATTAGCACTTTCACTTAATTTTTCATTAGTTTCTAAATATCTTTGAGCAATCAGAAACTGCATAAATGCACGACTGTCTGGAGGCAAATTTAAGGTTTTGGAAAGAAGCTCTATAGACTCTGCTTGTCCTCTAGCTTTAGCAAGAGCAGCTTGCTTTTCACCTTCTGCTTGTTCAATCATAGCTTGTTTTTCACTTAAAGCTACCCTTTCCGACTCCATCGCTGCCTGCACTTTTTCCGGAAAAATAATATTTTGAATCTCAACACGAATTACTTTTACTCCCCAACTAGAAGTCGCTTCATCTAATTTCTTTAGTAAAGCTTTATCAATTTCAGATTTTGTAGACAAAACCTCTCGCATTGGTAAACGACCAATTTCAGAACGGATAGAAGTTAAAACAATATTATTGATAGCATTTCCTACATCTTCAATTGCATAATATGCTCTCTCCATTTCTATTATTTGCCAGTACACTACTGCATCTACCTGTAAGGTTAAATTATCATTAGTGATAACTGACTGAGGTGGAATATCCAAAACCCGTTCGCGGATAGTATCAACATAAGCTATTTTTTCTAGCAGGGGTAAGACTAACCGAAGTCCAGGTCTCAAAGTCCGCCGATACTTTCCTAAGCGTTCTACTAAAGCTTCATCCCCTTGATCGATAACTCTTACAGAGGAGTTAACTGCATAACCAACGATTGCAGTTGCTATCATAGCCACAAGATATTGGAGCATAATATTTTAGACTTTATATATTAGGTTAATTGTCTTAATAGTAGCATTGTCTAGGAATAATCCTATTTGAAGGATAAATACAGTTAAAAATTATACTAAAGTATAATTAGAGTTGGGACAATTTTGGAAAATTTATCAAAATCATTGATTATAAAATCCTGCCTTTTAATTAGTTATCAGTTAAATATTTTTGATATTTTTATCAAAATAACAAAATAAGTATTTAACTTCTGACTTCTGACTTGAGAAATCCCCGTGACAAAAACAACTTTTGACTTAGTTAACAAGCTTGGTTAATATGGAGAACTTAATTAATACTTTATCTGAAAAAAGTCAAAATAAAAAACCTCTGATGGTAGCTATTTCAGGAATTGATGGTTCAGGAAAAGGCTATATCGGTTCTCAAATAAATAGCTCTTTACGAGAAATTGGTATTAATAGCTATCTAATTGGAATTGACGGATGGCTAGAATTACCAGAAAAGCGATTCAGTGAGACAAATCCCGCAGAACATTTCTATAAAAATGGATTTAGGTTTGATGAAATGTTCTCCACATTAGTTGCTCCCCTTCAACAAACTGGATTTGTTGACATAATTGCCAATCATGCAGATGTTGGTAACTCAAATTCATACACACAATATCATTATCAGATAGAAAATGGAGAAATAGTAATTTTAGAAGGTATCTTTTTGTTCCAAGATAAATTTGACTTTGATTATCGTATTTGGATCGACTGTAGTTTTGAAACTGCTTTTCAAAGGGCGTTGAATCGTAACCAGGAAGGTATTTCTGAAGCAGAATTAAGGCACGATTACGAAACTATATATTTTCCAGCTCAATTGTTACACTTTGCTCAAGATAAACCCAAGCAAATGGCTGATTTTATAATTGTTAACGATGATAAGCTTGAGGAATATTAAGTGATAGTATCAGATTCTATTTAAGGAATAGCTAACAAACTCTGAAAAATCAAAATCTAATCCTATAGAAACTTAATTTACCAGAAATAAATTATATCAAATCCATTTAACTAGGTATAAAAAAAAATTTCGTTCTTTATAATTGTCCAATCTTTCTTCCTTTTCGAGGCATTAAGCACGATTACTATTTATTCGGTCGAATCCTACTCCCTACTCTCAAGAAAATGTAGCAAGACTTTTGAGAGTTGGTATGACGTAACTAAAAATTATAGCACTTTACATTTAGATACGGCAAAATAGGAACATTCTATAGAATGTCCCTACAAGAATACTGAATTTATAACTAAGGAATGAGAACTTTATTATCTACACAAGTTAAATTGCTTAAACTCCATATCATCTCAGTTCTTTCAAAAAAATTCTGGACTTTATTTAATTCTCATTCCTAATTATCTGAACATCGTAATTATTTAACTATACCAGAGTGACCTTCTATATTTCCTACCGCTTCAAATCTTCCACCCAGGTATTTTGCTAAAAATTCCTCAGCGATCGCGTAAAAATGTAAACGGTTTTCTGGACGAGCAAAACCATGACCCTCATCCGTATATAAAGCATATTTGACAGGTTTACCAGCATCTTCCATTGCTTTAAAAATTTGTTCGCTTTCTGACTCCTTCACCCGTGGGTCATTCGCACCTTGACCTATTAATAAAGGTTTCTGAATTTTATCGACAAAAAATAGAGGCGATCGCGATTTCAAAAATTCTGGCTCTGTTTCAATATCTCCCATCCGATGACTAAAGATTTTCTTCAGAGGTTCCCAATAAGGTGGAATAGTTTCCATTAAAGTAATCAAATTACTCGGTCCGACAATATCTACACCAGCAGCAAACACTTCTGGGGTGAAAGTTAATCCTGCTAATGTTGCATAACCACCATAAGAACCACCCATGATAGCTATTTTATCTTTGTCGGCGATACCATTTTCAACTAACCAGTTAACTCCATCAATTAGATCGTCGTGCATTTTCGCACCCCATTCCCGGTTGCCAGCATTGAGAAAATCTTTACCGTAACCAGTCGAACCGCGGAAATTAATCAGGACTTACGCAAAGACACTATATATAGCGTATACTAAATAGAGCGATGTAG
>NZ_JBNHER010000316.1:0-22572 GCF_050015975.1 Dapis purpurea BLCC-M126
TTACCTCTGGTTAAAACCGAGAGGATTGAATATAAGGAAATATTATTTCTTTTCTTGGTCGATTGGATATGGCGAGGAGACCTCGCCATCCCTCGACCGCTTTTTTCCTCTTGAAAGAGGAGGCTTTAAACCTGAATTATTTAATTAATAATTAATAATTAATAATTATTCGGTAAACAATATATTAATAATTTGTAAAATACAGGGTTATAGGTTTTATCTTGATCTGCAGACGAATAGGCTAGAAAAATAGAATTGAAGTTGCTAATCTAATAAGATAGATATTCTTATTTCCTCTAAATTTAAGTAATCTAACTAATAGGATGATGCTCAGAAAAGTAACTTACAAAATAGAAAACATTAATAGTCTTCTAGAATCAGCCATAAAATAAATGTTGTTCTCCAGACTGAAGTAATATTTGATGATAACTATTACTCTTTACTACAAATTTAACGAATATTCTCCATCGTTATTTACATTCCTAATAAGGGAAATAATTCCAATCATATTATCCAGTTAAGGTGTACTTCCCCTATCCAATAGGGTAATAAAGTTATAATAGAAGACAACACAGCACATAAACATAAATTACTCTAATAAATCAACCAAATACTTAGAGATACAAACAATAATATTAAGCCAAATAAAAGACACTTATCTGACATCATTAGAGATGTCTTTTTCAGCATATTTTTTATGATAAAGTTTACCTTACAAATATTCAGAACATTGATCAAGCTAGGCAATTAATTGGAAGAAGAGAAAGACCTGATATATTGTTGTGTTCGGAGGCGATAATGCTCCATATTGCTAATGCGATGGTTACCAAAGACTTCTCAAATAAATAACTTCCCTAAAGGCTTTTGACGACGACAATACTATAATTTGAATTATACTCTATATTCTCTAATTCATTAATTTTAATATGACTAATGTCCCCCCCCTAGATTTAACACAACAATATGAAATAATCAGTGAACAACTAAATGCCAAAGTTCAAGAGGTACTTGCTTCTGGTCGTTACATTGGTGGCTATATTGTTGATGACTTTGAACAACAATTTGCTAAATATATAAAAGTATCTCATTGTGTATCCTGTAACTCTGGCACTGATGCTCTATTTCTAGCTTTACGAGCTGTAAATATTGGACCTGGTGATGAAGTAATTACTACTCCTTTCACTTTTTTCGCTACTACTGAAGTAATTAGTGCAGTAGGAGCAACTCCAATTTTTATTGATATTGACCCCCAGACTTTTAACTTAGATATTGAACAACTTGAAGCAGCTATAACAGAAAAAACAAAGGCTATTTTGCCAGTACATTTATTTGGTCAACCGGTAAATATGACCCAGTTGATGGCGATCGCTCGTCAGTATAATTTAATAGTTATCGAAGACTGTGCCCAAGCTACAGGAGCAGAATGGCATAACCAAAAAGTCGGAAGTTTTGGTGATATTGGTTGTTTTAGTTTTTTTCCTACTAAAAATTTAGGAGCTTTTGGAGATGGGGGCGCTCTGACCACAAATAATCCAGCGATCGCTGCTCAAGTGCGGATGCTCAAAAATCATGGACAGTCTGACAAATATTTTTATGAAGACATCGGTATTAACAGTCGTTTAGACACCATACAAGCTGCAATTTTGCAAGTTAAATTACCTTATCTAGATAGTTGGAATCAGCAACGTCGCGACTTGGCAGATATTTACCATAAATTTATTAGTAGCATAACTGGTGTAGTTCCTCCCCAAGAGTTACCTGGAGGTAGATGTGTTTGGAATCAATACACAATTATGCTTAAAAGTCAAGAGTTACAGGCTACAGCAAAGTATCGTTTTTTTAATTCTCTGCGCGATTGGGTTCGTATTCAGCTACAAAATAAGGGAATAGGTTCAGCAATTTACTATCCCACACCTTTACATTTACAACCCGTTTACAAATCTTTGGCGCACCATCAGTTGCCGATTGTAGAAGAAGTTTGCCATCAAGTTTTGTCTTTGCCTATGTTTCCTGAACTTTCAACTCCACAACAAGAGCAAGTTATATTTGCTTTGAAAGATTGTTTGCAAGAACTATAGTATTTTTGACTTTAATATTTCTTTAAAATTTATTTGGGAAATTTGTAGTTTTGTATACTATACTTAATAAAAATAAAAAAAATTTAATGTAAAATAGCAAGGATAAAATTTGATATGTAGCACTACGCATTTACGGCGCGGATATTTATAAATTCCATTGGCGGAATATATTGGCACCGAAAACTTAGTCAAAAATAGTTTTAACTTTTGACTTGTGCATAGCGCTATACCTTCTGAATTACTGAGAATTTGCCATTAGTTAAGTAGAGAAAGAGCGTGATACACAAGAATAAATATGAAGGAAAAATTTCAGTTCAAGAAATAAAACTAATTTACAGAAAACTAACAATTAGTCTTCACTGAAAGACTACCAATATCCTTTACTTATTCGTGTGGTGAAACACCCTTCCTTTTTTCAGATGTCTTACCTATCAACCCTATATATAGTCAATCAAAACTATAGTACCACACTATTTGTAGTGTTGAAGCCTAAAAAAAGCCGTAAGTCATATTTAACTTAAATCATTTAAAAATGTTGTAGGTCTCAGGTTATATTTTGAGCATAAGATCATAGATTTTAGGTAATAAAAATTTACCTATATACCTAACAACTTCAGCTTGTAGAAACAATAAATAAAAAATATAAAATTTAAGAGGAAAATATTAAAAGTGGGTAAAAATCACTTTAATTCAAATAGACGGTACGATCCAGAAGCGATCGCTGAATATTACCATTATCGTCTTTGGTTAGTAATCTGGAGATTTCTTGTTATAACTTCTTCTTTTGCTAGTTTTCTTTTGGGAGTTTTGTGGGATAAATGGCGATATCACAAAGTTGAAGATACTCCCGAACGAGCAACTCAACTGCGAAGAATACTAACTCGCTTAGGACCAACATTTATTAAAGTAGGTCAGGCACTATCAACAAGACCTGATTTAATTCGTAAAGATTTTTTAGAAGAACTCATAAAGCTACAAGATCGGTTACCAGCTTTTGATAATGAGAAGGCAATCTCAATTATAGAGACAGAGTTAGGCCAAAACATCAACAATATATATAGCGAAATTTCTCCTAAACCAATTGCAGCAGCTAGTCTAGCTCAAGTTTATCAAGCACGTCTTCGGACTGGCGAGAATGTAGCAGTAAAAGTTCAAAGACCAAATTTACTACCTATCATAACTCTAGATTTATTCTTGATGCGATGGGCAGCAAGTTGGTTAGCTCCTTGGTTGCCTCTGAATCTCGGCCATGATTTATCCATGATTGTAGATGAATTTGGCACAAAACTATATGAAGAGATTGACTATATAAATGAAGGGCGTAATGCAGAAAGATTTGCTACTTATTTCGCAGATGACCCAAGTGTGAAAGTACCATCAATATATTGGCGTTATACGACCACCCATGTTTTGACCCTAGAATGGATTGATGGTCTGAAATTATTAGATACAGAAAAAGTTCAAGCAGCAGGTCTTGATACTGATACTCTAATTACTGTAGGTGTAACTAGCGGTTTACGTCAATTACTAGAGTTTGGTTTTTTTCATGCAGATCCTCATCCCGGCAACTTATTTGCATTAAAAGATGGTCGAATGGCCTTCATTGACTTTGGCATGATGGATCAATTGGAGCAGGATACTAAAGAAACTTTAGTTGACTCAGTAATTCATTTAATTAATAAAGATTATCAAGAGTTGGCTAAAGATTTTGTCAAGCTTGGGTTTCTTGCACCAGATGTAGATATTCAGCCAATTATACCAGCTCTAGAAATAGTCCTGGGAGATATTATGGGTGAGAAAGTCAAGGATTTTAACTTCAAGACGATTACAGATAAATTCTCGGAATTAATGTATGATTACCCTTTCCGAGTGCCTGCTAAGTTTGCCCTAATTATTCGTTCTCTAGTTACCGAAGAGGGTTTAGCTCTTTCCCTAAATCCAGATTTTAGAATTGTAGATGTAGCTTATCCTTATGTAGCAAGAAGGTTATTAAAAGGTGAGTCCCCAGCATTACGTCGTCGGTTGATTGAAGTATTGTTTAAAGATGGAAAGTTTCAGTGGCAAAGGCTAGAAAATTTGATTGGCATAGCCCAGACAGACCAAAATTTTGATATACTACCTACTGCTCAATTAGGTTTACAATATCTTTTGAGCGAAGAGGGTGAATTTCTCCGAAAAAAATTGATACTAGCAATAGTAGAAGATGACCGGATTCATACAGAAGAAGTTGGTCGTCTGTGGGGTTTAATTCAAGAAGACCTTCAACCAAATCGTTTGTTTAATCTTGCTCTGGGTGCTCTAGCAGAATTTTCTACAGAGAGAGCTGCGGCAATTTTACCTTCTGTAATGGCAATGACAAATTATCAAGCAAGGAGTTAGGAGCCAGGAGTAAGAATTGAATTTTGTATATTCTTGGATGAATAGGGAGGAAAAAAAGAGATCGATAGTCATAATTTTTCCTCGACTCTTTTGTTAGTAATTAATTCAAATATTCTTGTGTCTCAATTATTATGAAACACAAATAAAACTAATAAGTTAATATTCTGATATTGCTGGATTACAGACAAATAGACCTCTCCGAAAAAGATATAGATTTTTGTCTGGAGTAGGGAACAGCGGACAGGGAACAGACAGGATATTTTTGTCCTAAAAATATCCAAAATGATTTAATGGTCAACTTTGACAACTCTATTGCTTTCAATTGCTTATGTTAAATCAAAGACTTGTTTATTTTCTGGAGATGTCTAATGTTAATTTAGCTATACAATAACTCTGTAATTCAGCAGTATTAATTACCAAAGACAAAACCAATAAATATATCAATCAAGGAAGTATTTTTTTGTGTATAATCTGCCTCAACCTCCCTATCTTTTAATCGCAGTTGGTTTGTTGATGAGCTTATCTTCGGGAGTAGTATTTGCTAAATTAATTAAGCAACTGGTTCAAAATTGGTCAGAAGATCCTGCTACTTGCAACATAGAAACTATGAGAGGATTAACATTACAAATTCCTTATTTAGGTATTGCTAGTGGTGCATTAATTTTTTTATCCTCAAGCTTACAATTATTTGGATTTACTAATTTAGTTGCCTATTCTATCTGTTTGCCTTTAACTCTAGGAACTGGGTTAGTTGTTTGGATTCAGCTCAGAAAAATTTTAGATAAGATGGAACTGGGTAGAAAGGAAAAGAATTAGAATTATCTCATCAATATTGAAATATATATAGTAATATTATTTGAAATGTGAACTGGAGTGGATCTATTACACTGTCAGGCTAGAAGCATAAGGTACAAATATTTTACAAATCATTTCATATTGCTATACTTCCTCGTTAATGTCAAACAGTAGTCAATATAATAATATAGCAAAAAAATGAGTAATATTATAGTAACAGGTGTTGGTGGATTTATTGGGTCTCATTTAGCAGAAACTCTATTAAATCAAGGTAATAAGGTAATAGGAATAGATCAGTTTAATGATTACTATGACCCTGCTTTGAAGCGTCAGAATATTTCTCAATTTAAAGACAATCCTGCTTTTCAACTAATAGAAAATGATATTCAATCTTTGAATTGGTCAGAGTTACTGGTAGATATAGATATAGTCTATCATCAAGCTGCCCAAGCAGGTGTTCGTGCTAGTTGGGGTGAAGGTTTTCGTAGTTATACAGAACGTAATATCAATGCTACTCAAATAATTTTAGAAGCTGCTAAAGATGCTCCTAATTTGAAAAGATTGGTTTATGCTTCTACTTCTTCTGTATATGGTAATGCTGAAACTTTCCCCACCCCAGAAACTATTTGTCCTCAACCAGTATCTCCTTATGGAATTACTAAGTTAGCAGCAGAACGATTAGGTAAGTTGTATCATCAAAATTTTGGTGTACCATGTGTATATTTGCGTTACTTTACAGTTTACGGTCCTCGGCAAAGACCTGATATGGCCTTTCATAAATTTTTTAAGTGGATTTTGCAAGATGAACCAATTTCTATTTATGGAGATGGTCAGCAAACTAGAGATTTTACTTTTGTCAGTGATGCAGTAGCAGCTAACTTAGCAGCAGGTACAGTACCAGAAGCAGTAGGTGAAGTATTTAATATAGGTGGAGGTAGTCGGGTAGTATTAGCAGAAGTAATTAATATGATGGAGGAAATAGTAGGACATCCAATTAAGAGAAATTTTGTGGAAAAAGCGAGGGGAGATGCTCGTCATACCAGTGCTGATGTTTCTAAGGCACAGAAAATTTTAGGTTATCAACCTCAAGTTTCTTTGAAAGAGGGATTGCAAAGAGAATGGGAATGGGTGCAGTCTCTCTATAGTTAGATTTTTATTTATTATTATTGTCTGATAAAATATTTATAGAGTAAGGTGCTGAGTCAACACTTTACTCTTTAATTAAAATACGAACATTACAATAATAAAATTCAAAATCTATCAAAACTCTTAATAACAAAATAAGTATCTTTGAAGTTTGATATAGGGTTTCTCAAGTTAGTGAAGTACAGTTTTTTATTCTTTTATATTCCTTTTATTTCCCGAATTCCTACTCCCTGAAACCAACTAATTTTGTACCTCAATCAGAGATGGTAATTGCTATAAGTTGAAAGACGTAAAAGATTATTCTAATGAATTGAATTTATTGCCCAATTTTTTAAATCGGTAAATCAATGAAAATTATCTTTGTTAAAGTTATTATAATTTAGTCGATAGATTAGTTTTGATATTTTATCCTCGGCGTCTATAGAAACCAGATTTTATACTGATCATCGATAATAAAATTCAAAATCTCCTAAAGCCATTATCCTATTTTTATTTAAACGATAATGATATCCCATCCTCTTTTGTAATTTATCCCAAGAAGTTGCTTTTGATTTACTACGAGAAGCATCCCAGTGCTGAGTCACTCGACTAATTTTTTCCCACGCTTCACTATTAATAACCCATCCTACTTTTGCCGCAGCTAATCCCATTAAACTACCTTCTCCAGCGTGCATTCCTTTTAATTGTGCATACCTAGAAACCTTTCCCCAAGTTGACAAAAATTCTATTTCTTTACCATTATCTCTAACCAGAATAAATAAAGATTCTCCTATCCAACTAGAATTATTAAATGAATTATCCGAAATATTTAGCTTCTCTGCTAATTTTTTTAATATTGGTAAACTAGAAGCTCGATATTTTGAAACGTGTTCTACTAGATTTTTATAGCGTCCAGTAATTCCTGGTTTCCATTCAATATCTTCTGGTAGTGATTCTAAAATTCTAGTATCAGCATTTATAATATATAGCTACTGGAAATAATGATATTGCTTTCTGGCAAAGAAATCTTTTATAGTTATAACAATGTTGAATACCTTGTTGATGATGTTTAAAAGCAATTAAATTTTTATAGCTACTAAAATCATCAGGTTTCTCTGTATAAATTACCAGGGAAGTTCCGGGAGAATTTGTTTCCAAGTCTTTAGCTAACTCCTTGATTATATCGCCATATCTTTGCCCTAGTGCCAAAGTACAAAAACAAAAAAAATTTTGTTCCTGAGTTATATTTTTACCTAGAAATTTTAACAATAAAAAATGCTTAAAATTATTTGAGTTGGATAAGTGGAAAAATTAGGGAAGAATTTTAAGTCTAACAAGGGTAGTAACTAAAAAATATCTTGAATAATTCCTTAAATATAAATTTATATACTCCAATTACTCTCAGAAGTAAGGTACAGAATTATAGGTTTGAGGCAATAGCCGATCTAGCAAAAGGCAACATAAAAAAACAAGTATAAATTATGCTTCTAGAGAAACTCTATATTTTTAATTTTTCAAGTTTTTCTAACTCTATAAATTATCAATATATCCCTGTTGAAAAAAAATTTTTGCCTTCTTTAGTTAACTTTTTTTAATTTACCACCCTGTAAAGTGTAAATTTATTTTGGCGATTGGGTTTTTCTGGATCGAAATCATCTTAAATATATTAAAAATCCTTATAGCAGTTTCCTTACATTAACTTTTCTTGATTTGCCGAGCTATATTTTTGACTTTATCAATAAGTTTTTCTCCTAAACTTTTTTTCTTTTCTGTCTTTTTAGGATAGTGGGTTGGTTTTGCTTCGCCCAGATATCGATAATGCTCCCAAATATCCCAATAGGGGCATCCTGGTTCAATCCGAAAACCTGCCCAATGTAAATATTGTACAGGTTTACCTACTTTAGGGTCAATCAAGCGATCGCCTTCCCTTTGAAAATGAGGACTACCTGCCCAGCTTCCTGGACCTTTACCTTCTGCTCGCTGAACCAGATTCAATCGCCGAGAAATATGTTTTAATACGATATAGTTAAATATTGGTTGATCTGTAGTTTTTTCGGAAAAGTCAAAATATTCAGTATGGGCAGCACATTCGGCAAAAGTTTCATATAATTCATTTTCTGTAAACAGGTTTTTCTTTGATGCCCACCACCCACTATTAAATACATCTTGAAGTTGTTCTTGAGTAAAGATTTTATTGTCTATAACTTTGGATGTGAATACATTTTTTATTCCACTTAAATATTGATAGTCGCAACACAAAAAGTCATAATCTGCTAAGTATTTGAGATTATCGGCGATTTTTTCAAACACAACAATATCAACATCAATATATAGAAATTCGTCGAACGGTCCAAACCAACAAGCTTGTTTTTTTTGTTTGTTAGGGGTGTTAAAAAAGCCTTGACCGAAAATGTTATATAGTTTGTTACATAAATTATCTACAAATTCTAAGTCTGGATAAATTTCTACTCCATATTTACTTGTAACTATTTCTGCTACTTGTTGATAATTTTCATCAAAAGGAATCATCATAATTGGAGTATCAGAATCATACGATCGGATACTTTTCAGGAGAGCAATTGTGTTATCAAGTACCTTATCATTAGCAACAATATATATTCCTTTCATAATTTTTTCCTTAGCGGTTTAAACCCAGTTTTTTGCAGATTTTAGTTATGAAATTTACTGAGGGATTATCAAGTTCTAGTTTACCTGTAAATTTTAGTCTTTTCTCTCCTGATAATGTAAAAAAATCTCTCAATAGGGAAAATCTAAATTTTCTCCCTAACACATCCTAGTAATTTTTTTAGAATCAACTCCTAGATAATTAATATATTTTGCAATCCTAGATGTTTAGCAACAATATAGATGGTTAGCAACAATATAAATTTCTTTGAGATTTTTTGACCGAATAACTAATTATTTTGATTGAAAGCCTCTCCTTTTAAGGAGAAAAAATTAAAATGTTTGACTTTGATCCAGTCCTCTTCTTGAAAAGAAGAGCTAATTATTAATTGTTAATTTTTGAATTAGCGATTTAAACCTAGTTTTTTGAATACTTTAGTCATTAGATTTACTGGTGGATTTTCTGGTTCTGGTTTCCCTGTAAATTTTGGTCTTTTATCTGGTTCGTGGAGATAACGATAGTGGAGAAAAATTTCTCGATAAGGAAAATCTAAATTTTCTCCCTGACAAAGCCTGGCAAATCTTTTAGAAGAAACTCCAATATAATGAAGATATGTCAGTCTTTCTCCTTTATCATATAGTACATTATTTCTTTCTTCAAAATGAGGTGATGTTACAGAACAACCTGTTCTTTTTTCTGGAGGTAAATCAAGACCAAAATTATAAACAGGAATATCCAATCGCATTTTCATATAGTTGAGTAAAGATTGGTTTGGAGCGGATGTATATAAAACTTCTCCTTCTCCAGAGTTGAGCTTTTCTACTAGAAACTCTCTTTGTGATTCGGAAAATAAACCCCTTTTTCCTGCATAAAATCCCGCACAAAAAATTTCAGATTCAATCCGTGATTCTGGAAAAACTTCAAACAGTTTAGGGGAGTCTAAATTAAAAATATGAGAGGGGTCTTTATACTGAAAATCATAGACAACAAAGTCATCTTTATCCAACTGGTCAAAAATATATTCAACGGAATTTAAGACCAGAATATCCGCATCAAAATACATAAACTTTTCAAAAGGAGCTTGAGGATCGAAGCCACAATATCTACGATTCATGCCAATTCGATTTACTCCTTTAATACCTTTTTCTGCCCACATATTTAGGGCATTTGGATGACCTTTCCAAGCTTGGTAAGAAAATTCTTCCCAAGGGACAAATATCTCTGGATTGTCTAAAAATTGAACATTTTTACGTTTTTCTATATCTGCTTGGACTTTTTCAGTATTATCATCATAAGCAATAACACAAACTGGGGTTTCACTGCCGACATTTACCTCTATACTATTGAGTAGGGCTACCAGTTGATCGAAGACAACATCATTTGCTACTGTATATATACCGTTGGTCATTTCAGTTATCAATTATCAGTTATCAGTACCTCGTGCAATAGGGAGCCTTGAAATACTGAAGTTTACTTTTTTCATTCCCCTAAAAGTGGAGACTAGAGACCCTATTTTTGGGTCATCAAAATAAATTTGAATTACTGCTATTGATTATATCAATAATTCCATGCAATACTAATTTAACCTACTTTTATACTTTTATCTCAATAATCAATTATTTTTGTTTACTCTTTTTGATAGGAATAATTACTGATGCACAAAAAGGTCATATTTATAATGTCAAGTGGGCATTCTGGTTCTAGTCTTTTATCACTAATTTTAGGCAGTCATCCAGACTGTTTTTCAGCAGGTGAATTAGTAGGTCTTCCCAATCGTTATCGTCAGCAAAAGCCCATTGATTGTGTAAATATGACATCTGAATTTTGGGAAAAAACTTTTGGAGAAAAAGGACTATATGAGTTGGCTAGTGTTCTAGGAAATACTCGTTTAAATAAGTATATTCCTTTAAAGTTTGAGAAAAAAATCAGACAAATTTTCAAAATAGACCAAATTTTTAATCCTTACTCTTTTATGTTTTCCAAGCTAGATAATAAAAGGGTTATTATTGATGCTAGCAAAGGTTATCCTTGGATTGGAGAAAAAATTCAAGCTCAAGAATTTACATCAGGAAGAGTAGAAGCGTATTTAATTCATTTAGTTCGTGATGGTAGAGCTGTTGTTAATTCTTATCTCAGAAAATATCCTCATTGGGATATGGCTAAGGTGGCAACAGAATGGGTAGAAAAACACAAACTAAGAAATGATTTTTTTGAAAAATTTAATCCTGAAAAAAGAATTGAAATTGCTTATGAACAATTAGCTAGTAATCCTCATCAAACTGTGGAAAAAATTTGTAATTTTGTGAATATAAATTTTGTTCCTTCTATGATAGAGTATTGGCAATACGATCATTATGATGTTTCTGGTAATTCTGGTGCTTATTCTCTAATTCGTCGCTATAAAGGACAAGAGATAGAAAATGAAGTACGACAAAAAATTCATGGTGATTATTATAAAAAGATGGATCTTACTATCAAATTAGATTTACGTTGGCAGAGAGAATTATCACCTGAAAAACTAGAAATATTTGAGAGTGTTGCGGGGGAAGTTAATAAGCCTTTTGAGTGGAATTAAAGATAATCACATTAGAGTAAGCGTTGCATATTTGTAGGATAATTGTACCCTAAAAATGGGTATAGATGTTGCTGACAAAATAATAGTTTAGGAAAAGTAAGTAAAATATCTAAATTAATATTTTATTAGTACATAAATAGAATCATATTCTTAGAAAGAAGAACATTATGAAAGCCATAGTTTTAACTTACGATAAAAATCATGATATTTGCGACCACATGATAACTTCCTACCAAAGAAAATGGTCAAAAAATCCTTTTACTTTTAGAGTACCTTATCAACAGTATCCTCACTTTCTCAAATAAAAATATGGTTCTAAAATTGAATTAATTCAAACACCTAAAGACATTAAGCCTACAATTATGACTTTATTACAAGATTTAGCAGATGATGAATGGATTTATTGGTGTATGGATGACTATTACCTAATCGATCTTAAAGAAAAAAAAGTCAATCAAATATATGAGTGGGTGAAAACTATTACCGACCCAAGTATATGCGCAATATTATATAATAGGTGTGGTGCTTTATTAAGTGAAAAACATTTAAACTTGAACAATACAATATCCTCAACCGACCAACAAATTTTCATTGAAAGAAAAAATTTAAAAAAAATCTGGAATCATCAATTTTTAAGAGTTAAAGTTTTAAGATATCTATTTGAAAATTTTCCAGAAGGAAAGTTTGATGCTCACGAGACAGATAAATATAAAGATAATTTAGAGATATTACTAGATCAAAGATTATATGTTTCTCAAGAAAATTTACTTATTCTAGGAGAAAGTACCAGACATGGTAAATATACTATGAATTGTATAGATAGCCTGAAAAAAAATAGATTGAATATTACTAAACAGCGTGATACTTATCAAAAAAATTATCGTTTTCAAGGAAGGTTTTTATCTTCTAAATTTGACCTTATCAGAATATTGACGAATAGATTTTTTTAAATAACTCAAAAATTGAAGGAGGAAGTTAATTCCGATGACTATGCCTAATTTTTTAATTATTGGTGCGCCTAAATCTGGCACTACATCTTTATATGAATACTTGAAACAACATCCTCAAATTTTTTTTCCAGAGAAAAAAGAACCACATTTCTTTTCTTTTGAAGGTAGAACTCAAGGATTTAACGGACCTTCACAAGCAAATTTTATGAAGAAAAGGATTACTAAAATAGAGGATTATAAAAAACTTTTTGAAGAAGTAAATGATGAACTTGCTATTGGAGAAGCGTCTACATCCTATTTATACATTCCCGAAGCAGTGGAAAGAATTAAAAAATATGTTCCAGAGGTAAAAATTATTGCTATTCTTCGTCATCCTGCTGACAGAGCATTTTCCGATTATTTACAACATTGGAAAGATGGGGGTGAAGTTTTTTTAGATTTTGCTGATGCTCTTAAACAAGAAGAGAAACGTCTGAGTCAAGGTTGGAGTCCTTTCTGGCAATATAAAGGGATTGGGTTTTATTATGTTCATTTGAAACGTTATTTTGAAATTTTTTCTCCTGACCAAATTCGCATTTATTTATATGAAGATATTAGAGATGAGCCTCTAAAAACTGTGCAAGATATTTTTAAATTTTTAAATGTAGATAATAATTTTACACCTGATTTTTCTCAAAAATATAATGTTTCAAAATTAAAACGGATGCCTCGTAATACTAAATTACATAATTTTTTGACTCAGGAGAATCCTATTAAATCTTTTTTCAAGGTTTTGTTTCCGATGGAACTACGCAAAATTATTACAGGATATATAAAGAAAAAAAATACTGTTCAGGTTAGTGAATCATTTAAACCATCTTTGCTTCCTCAAGTGCGTCAACAATTACTAGAGGAATATAGAGAGGATATTTTAAATCTTCAAAGTTTGATAGATCGGGATCTATCTGCATGGTTAAAATACTAAATACTAAAAATTTTTAGAGGAGCACACACCGATGAAAAGTTTTATTAAGACAAGTTATCAGCAACTATTAGAACGCTATCAAATTAGTAAATTAGCGATCGCTTCTTTATCTAAAGGGTTAATTAATCGTAACCTTTTTAATAATGTAGAAAAGTATTGTATGTTTATCGGTTATCCTCGAAGCGGACATAGTTTAGTGGGAGCTTTGATTGATGCTCATCCGAATATTATTCTTAGTCATGAACTAGATGCTCTTCAATATGTGGAAGCAGGTTTTAGCAAGCTACAACTTTACTCTTTACTGTTAAACAACTCCCAGTATTTTATCAACAAAGAGAAAAGTTTAATTCCCGAAACAGAAATACCTAAAGGCAGGTTTAAGTATAAAGTTCCCAATCAATGGAATGGAAAATTTGCTAATTTAAAAATAATTGGTGATAAAAGAGGAGGAGGAACAACTAAAAGGTTAAAAGACAATTTTCAACTGTTTAAGGATTTAGAAAATCAAGTCAAGATTCCTCTCAAAATTCTTCATGTCGTTAGAAATCCATTTGATAACATCAGTTCAATTTATAAAAAATGCCTTTCAAAAAGTTTGGAGTGGAGTATTGATTACTATTTTGACTTGTGCTATGCCAATGAATATATTATCAAAAGAATTGATAGTAATAAAATTTTCCTTTTGAAGTTAGAGTCTTTGATAGAAAATCCTCAAATGCAACTTAAAGAAATAACTCAATCATTTTTGGAATTAGAAACTAATGACGATTATTTGGAAGATTGTTCAAGTATTATCTTTAGTTCTCCTAATAAAAGTCGTAGTAAATGTCCCTGGAATCAAGATTTAATTGAACTTACTCAAAGAAAAATAGACCAAGTTAATTTTTTACAGGGATATAATTATGATAACTAGAAATAGATCAATATATAAGATTGACCTGTCATAATTTTCTAAGAAAGCTAATAACTATACTTGGTTTAGCACCATAATTTATACAAATAATTATTAACTCCAGTTATAATCATCTCCTAAAAAATCGGACAATTTTCTATTGTAAGGCTCGAAGTATTCTGTCAATCTTCTTCTCGTTTCATCATTCATCTTTTGGCGGTTTTTTTTATATTCCCCAGAAAGATAAACCTCAAAGGTATTAGGCTGAAATTGCGGTAAGTCTAGGAAATTTAATACTTGAGAATAAATTTCTGATTGATTGGTAAATAAATCTTCACTTTTGATAAATAAAAATTGTTGTTGAGGAAAATAATGCAGCCAATCTTGAATTTGTTCTATATACCTACCTCTGGATAAATATGAATAAAAGGTATAATTACGACTCCGATATCTTTCATCATTTAATATCTTTTCTCGCTCACCCTTCAACCTTTCTTCTTCTCGATCTATCGCCTCTTCAAAAGATAGATTTTCATATCCTCTAGCTACATTTCTTTGATAATGAGAAAATGCTCTATTTATAGGATTTCTTAAAACTGCTATTAGTTTAACTTGAGGAATAGTTTTAGCTATTCGTTGACCAACTAGAGGATGAAAAATATAATAAGGACTACCTTCTCCAGTCACATAATCTAAGTTTGAAAATAAAGGAAAATGACTTCTATACCAATAAATACCCTTGTGGAAATTTTTATCAAAAAAATGAACTTCCTTCTTTTTAGCAGGTATGATTTGAGGGTGCTGAATTAAATAGTTATATAGTGATGTTGTTCCAGATTTCATCACACCAATGATGATAAAATTAGGAAGTTTTCTAAATGGACTAGAAATAAATCTATAGTTAGTAAAGTTTTCAGAAAAAGACAAAGCATCTTTAATTGCTTTTTTCATATAATTTTTTATTTTAAGATTATCGGAAAGCAGAAATACGGTTTTTTAAGCCATTAACTCTAATACTCAAAAAACATTTCTGTAAATAGATAGATTGTCTCCAAGATGATAAACTACACCAACATTTGTACTCAGGAATAGCAGTATTACTTAAAAATCTACGCCATTGCATTAAAACACTTTGAGGGTCAACTTCCTTAGCACGAATTTGACCATTTTCTCTAACTTTTTGAGACATTTTAGGATTATCTCTAAGACGCTTTAATATATTAATAGCCTCGTCTAAAGAAGCAACTTCAAAATAGTCAAACTCATTTTTCCGTTCTGACTGAAAAGCTGATTCTTTTCCTAAAATTGCAGGTACACCAGCGTGCCAAGCATTATAGAGTTTAGTGGCTGGTTTTTGAGTATAATCTTGCTGTTGAAAATTACGAACAGCCACAATAGCATCAATATTACTATAATCATGCCAGCGATTTTTAGGGATAATTTCCCAATTTAATCCTAACTCCTCTAATTGTTTTGACCAAGAAGCAGCCTTTAATTCTGGCGCTAAATTAAAACTAATGCCAAAATAACCAATATTTTCAAAGCGATCGTCCCTATCAGGATCACGAGGAATTAATCCTGGTTGTCTCCAATGAGTAATGTAATAACTATTTTTCAATTTTTTGGCATCTTGAGGATTTTGGACAACTTGTAACTGAGCATAAGGATGAGGATTTCGATCTGGTTTAATACAGACCATTAGAACCTTCGGTGTTGGTCTTAGTTTGTAAGGGAAAGAATCTCTATGAGCAATAATAATTCCTTCGTCTGGCATAGTTCCTACTAAGGTACAAGGAAATCCATCTGCTTTAAGATAAAGATAGGTTTGTAAAGTCCAAGAGTATATTCCTTGGCCAAATTGTTCCCAATAAACATCTGGTTGCTCTGGCATATTATCTAACCAATCTTTTTGGGGAAGATAAAAATATATTGGGGGTAAATCTGTCATTTCAGTTATTAGTTATTAGTTATCAGTTATCACTACCTCTAATAATTAGGGAGATTGAAGATTTTATTGATTTGGCAAGATTAATTTATTAATGTTTAATTTGGCTAAAATTTTAATCATTTTGATAAATTTCTACCAATTAAATATTCAAACTTTAAATATATCTTCCTGGTAGTCATAAATTTTTGCTTTCTAACATTTTAGAGAAAGTTTTAGTTGACCTAAATCTTTAATTTTTGAGAAAATCACTTTGGGCAATAGGGAAGCTAGAAATTTTATTTATTGTTCATCTGTATCAATTAATCTTTATCTCCCTAAACTTCTAACCATTTTGATAAATCTCTACCGATTAAATCCTGAAGTTTTAATATATCTTCCCGATACTCTGCAATTAATTGCTTTCTGATTTTTGGAGATAATTTTGGTTTACCTAAATTCTTCTTTTTGAGAACACCTGCTATTTTTTTCCTAATTCCCATTGGCATAAATAATTTCAAACTATCTTTAATGGGATTCGGACGATTTAGTAAAGTATTAAGAGTTTGATTTTTGGCTACGTTTGTAGGATTATGTACTTTTGCCACATTTAAAACAAAAGTATCATCTACTCCCAAAAATTTAAAGATATCTTGAGTTAAAGCAATAGGATCTTTTCTAATATCCTCATACAGATAAACCTTTATTTGATTAGCAGGAAATAAATCGAAATAACGCTTGAGTTGGAGATAATAAAAACCTCGACGTTTATGATGCCATTGGAAACTCCAATTATTTTCTACTCGCCAATCTTCTTGCTCTAATGTTTTCTTAAAATCAGGTTCTGGTTCTCTACCATTACTTAGAGAAAATAAAAAGTGAGAAAAAGCTCTTTCTGCTGGATCTCTAAGAATAGCAATTATTTGAGCATCAGGTATATAGTTATGTATTCGCAGTGGAGCTTTTTCACTATATATGTATGAAGTAGAAGCTTCCCCAATTGCTATTTCATCTGTCACTCCAGCAAATAATTCTTGGTAGCTTTCTAAATCTGTAATTGCATTCTGCATCAAATGAACACCTTTAGGACCAATTCGTTCTTTACTTTCTCCTTCTAAAGTAAAAAAATCAGGTTCTTTTTGGTCTCTAGAAGCTGGCATATAAATTTGAGGATGTTGCTTCAGATAATAATAAAGAGAAGAAGTACCAGACTTAGCAGCACCGATTAATAAAAAATTTGGCATTATCATTTCAGTTATCAGTTATTAATTATTAGTTATTAGTTATCAGTACCAACCGTTGAAGTTTAAAACTTGAAATACTGAATCAAATATTTTTTTCATCCCCTATCGAAGGTTATACTTTATCAACCTCTTTACTTAACATAAAACTTGAGAAAAGTACAGAAGTTCTGTATTTGCCATTTAATGGATATGTCAGGAGAGTAAACGTATTTAATTAGAAACTTTTCTCACCCCCCACCACCGCATCACCCCATCAACCAATCTATTTTTTAATACCTCCTTATGATATTTGACTTAACCACAACTTAGCTATATTTTCCCAAGTTTCATCTTTGACTAACTCAACATTTTTTTCTCGGATTTCTTGAAGTTGTTCCGGGTTTTTTAGTAATTCTACTATTCTATAGGCTAATGCTTCTTGAGTTTCTTTGTCGTAAGGATGACCGGCGACTTTAACACAATAACTTTTATCTTGTAATCCAGCATAATCTGTTGTAACTGGTACTGATCCTACTAAAGCAGATTCCCGGACTGTATTACAATCTAATTCTTCAAAAGTACAACCATAATAATTAATTGATGAAGTAGATTTTTCTTCCATTAGTTGTTCTCGTCCTACTTTGCCACGTTCATTTACTCCTGGTTGCTGCATTAGTTTTAACATTTTTTCTTTCCAATCTGGATCGATTTTCCTACCCCAACCATAGTAAATATTCAGTTCTGCTGATGGAATTTCTTTTTTAATAATCGGCCAGCCAAATTCTAACATTCTTTCTAGCCCCCTAATATAATTAGAAGCATAAATAATTTTATGAAGCTCTTTAGGATTTTCATAGAGGAATGAAAAAAATGGTTCTATTCCATTAGGGATAATCGCAATTTTATTGTCAGGTATTTCTGGTAATAAAGTACGATGATAATTGTTCTTGCAGAAAATTTTATCGTAGTGCTTTAATTTTTCATAAGTAACTTCCCTAGGCAGTAATACCGATCCTAAATCTAACCATACTCTATTAGCTTGAATTGGAAATTTTATTCTCCAGGCAAATTGCCACATAATTAAAGTATCAAAACTATCGTAAGGATTAAATTTTGAATAGTGATGATATTCTACTCCATCATAGACACCTTCTTTATTGCCACAGTTATTATAAACAGCAACCTTGTAACCCAACTTTACCCATTCTCTGCCCAGAAAAACTATTCTAGCATCAGCTCCTCCTAATCCAGTTTTAAGACTTTCCGGAGACCATTGATAAGGAGTTTCACCAGTGTAGTAAACAATAGATTTTTCTGACCATACTTTAGGTGTTATTCTTTTTTTTAATCCAATTAACTTAGAATTAAAATTATTGAGTAGTTTCTTAATAGCCACAGTTGATTACTCCCAGTAAATTTTTCTACTTTCCTAACTCTGTCAACAGAAAGATTCACCCTATTCAGGATTGTATTGGATAGTTTCCCAAAGATGGCCAGAAAATACCTGTCACATCCGATGGAGAAATTACTTATTTCATCGATCATAGCCTCTTGAGGTCTTTACTCAAAATTATCATCCAATGAAATGCAACTATCTGCTACTTGTTCTTCAAAATATATTTCTCAGAATAGTTGCCATTCTATTAATTTTCATTTTTTTATATTACTTCAAATTAATTATTGACAGATCAACTCTACTATGCTCTAGTCTCTACTTTCAATCTTTGTAAATTAAACTTATTCAAAAGTTTTGTGATATGATTCTAACATGGAAGTGTGTCTACTCAAAGGATGATTTTTTTAGAGTAGAAGATTCTATTTCTAAATTATCTTAAAAATGAAGTCATATACTATAGTCTAACGCAAGTAGATTAGCAAAAAAAATATCAAATATCCTCAAAAATTATTACCTTATTTTATTGTCTGCTTTAAACATATATTATGCTAACATCTCTCAAAAAGTGGCTCAAATCTCAAATTCCCTTCACGAAAGATTTAACTAAAAAACTAAGTGCTAAAAAATGGCCGGAAAAGTCAATTGTATATTATCTAGGAAAGCGGTTTTTGGTACTAGAATCTGATATTAAAACTAAGGGTGCAAGTGGTTCAGATACTGCAGTATTCTTTTTAACTAGAGAATGGATCAAGCAAGGATATGATGTAACAATTTTCACTAATTGTGAAGATAAAGAGGGTATTTATGGAGGAGTTAAGTATGTTAACTATGACAAAATCAACTGGTACGATACTTTTGACACTTTAATTATGTGGCGACATCCTAAAATGTTGCCTACCTACGCTAAGGCAAAAAGAATCTGGTTTGATTGGCACGATATAATTACATTTAATCCTATATATTTAAACCCCTATAATAAAATTTTTGTCAAAAGTTATTACCAGCGTAATTTATTACCAGATATACCTGATGATAAATTCGTAGTTATTAATAATGGTGCTGATTCTACTGTTTTTGAACTGAGTAAAAACGAAAAACAACCATATAGATTAGTATATGCTTCCAGGTACTATCGAGGTTTAGAATTCATGTTAATGTGGGGATGGGAAATTATCAAAAGAGAAATTTCTGAAGCAGAACTCCATATCTATTATGGCTGGACAAAGCGCGATTTTAGTAAAAAGTTAATACCTTGGAAGCAAAAAATGACAGAATTAATGCAGCAGCCAGGAGTAATAGAACATGGTAGTATAGGGCACAATCAATTAATGTATGAAAAATCTACTTCAGCTATTCATTATTATGGCTGTGCTTATGAAGAAATAGATTGTATTTCATTACGGGAATCGGCAATGGTAGGCTGCGTTCCTGTTACTACTAATTATGCAGCAATTAAGGAAAAGGATTATTGCATTAAGGTAGATGGCGACCCTCAAGTTAAGGAAACTCAAGAAGCTTTAGCTTATAAAGTTGTCGAGCTTTTGAAAAACCCTCAAGAATTAGTAGGTATTAGGGAAAAAATTCAACAATATGTCAAAAATGAAACTTGGGAAAATGTAGCACCATTATGGTTGAAAAATATTGATTAAAACGAATAATGATAAAAATTTCTTTCTAGTCTAGAGAAATAAGTAGGTAAATTTCTAACTTTTTCCCTGCTTCATAACTACTTAAACAAAAATAGAAAATTTGCTTCTCATTAACCTCTATAATTAGAAAGTTATAATTAAAAGCTTTGTGGGAAAATGTCTAATTATTGATTAGTTTAGTTTCTAATTACAGCACTTTTGGCGGATAGTGAGGTACAGTTAATTAATTCTCTGGTGTCTCTTGCCTGTTTCCTAAATTCCGACAGTTTTGTACCTCATCAACTCTAAAACTGCTGTAATTAGGGGTAGGAAAAATATTAAATTTTGGAGCAACTATGAAACTAATACTTCCTATAGAATTTTATCGTAAAGGTGGAGTAGAAAGGGTAATATGTGGAACAATAGAAGAATGGATTGAAATGGATGCAGTAGAAGAAATTATATTAATTTTCCCAAAGAAAGACATTCCTTATTTTCAACAAAAGTTACCTAAATCTCCAATAATCAAATACGAATCATTTACATTACCTCCTAAATCTTTACAATCTCGAATACTTTCTTTAATTAATAAGTTTTCATCTTTATCAGATAATTTTAAGGCTAAAAAAGTTAAAAGTTTTTTTAAGCGTCTCCGTCGTAAATATCAGAGTGAGTTTAGTATCAAATATTTAACTAGTCGTTATCAAGCTACTCATTGTTTGTACTTTTTAGCTAATAGATTAGATACACCTAATCTTGATATTCCTTTCGCAATGATTTCGTATGATGTATTCTGGAGATTTTCACCACTAACTTATCCAGAATCTTATATTAAAGAATATGATTTAAGCTTATTAGAATGGTTGGAAAAGGTCAATATTGTTTTTACTATTTCTGAAAAAACACGAAAGGATATTCTCTCGGTTTTTCCTGAATTTAGTGGCAAAATAAAAGCTGTACCTATATCTGGTTTTCCTACTAAGTCAAATGCTTCACAAAGGTTATTGGGTTTAGCAGAAAATTCTCATGAATCTAATGATGAATTACCAATTTTTTATTTGCCTTCTTCTTTTGGTGTTTATAAGGATCACTTAACTTTGTTAAAAGCTGGTATTAAACTTGCAGAAAAAAAGTTGAAGTTTAAAATAGTTTTGATTGGTAAAGAAACCGATAACTTGATTGCGGGGAAAATTAGTTTATCTCAACAAAAGAACAGTCAAGAATATATTGATTATCTGCATCAATGTCAGGAAATATCTCAGAATAATCAAAATATAATGCAGGAGTATTTTGAGGGGTTAGGATATTCTTCGGATGAAGATGTAGAAAAATGGTATCGCAATTCTTCTTGTGTAGTTTTTCCTTCTAAATACGAAGGTTTTGGTTTGGCTTTATCGGAGGCAGTTGTTAGAGGAATACCTGCTATTGTGTCAGATTTAGAAGTTTTTCGAGAACAGGTAGAGCTTTATCAATGTGGCGATCTGGTAGATTTTTTCCCGGTTGGTGATGTGGATGCTTTAGCGAATTGTATGGAAAAATTTATTCTTAATCCTCGGAAGAAGTTATCTGCTGAAGAAATAGATACACGCTTTTCTCATTGGACTTGGAGAGAGACTGCTAAAGAGTATGTCCGTTTGTTAGGAGAGTTGTAAAAAGTTGCCCGTTAAGTTTAATTTTAAAAAGGAACAAGATTGAGTGACAAATTTCAACTTATAAATTCAGTAGTATTTGCCTACCTCAGTGAGAACCTAAGTATCAAAATTGAACTAAGACGTTTGAGTTAAACCAATAGTCTGCTCAAGAGGCGATCGCTCAGACAATTATCTAAAATCCAAAAACTCAGACGTTGTAGTTCACTCAAAGTTATATTCAGTTTTCTTGTGGAGCTATAAAGTTGGCTGTTAAGTTGAATTTGAAAAATAAATTTTACCTACCCTAGTCAGAAGCTAAGTATCAAAATTTAACTAAGACGTTTGAGTTAAACCAATAGTCTGCTCAAGAGGCGATCGCTCAGACA
>NZ_JBNHER010000316.1:22672-37956 GCF_050015975.1 Dapis purpurea BLCC-M126
TCAAAATTTAACTAAGACGTTTGAGTTAAACCAATAGTCTGCTCAAGAGGCGATCACTCAAAGCTTGATCTAAAATCTAGAAACTAAGACGTTATAGTTAAGTTACAGTCAATAATCAGTAAAATAACGTTCTATCCAGACAGATATCATAAAATTTCATAACTAAGACATTGTAGTTAATTCAAAGTAAAGTAAAGTAAAGACAAGAAACAGGCAATAGAAAATACCTTTAATCTAATTTGTTGTTTTTTCGTAAATAGTATTTGCACACTACTTGACTTTTTTTTTATAAAATCAATACTTTTACAGAACTACCTATTAATTTTTATTCAAATACTATTTTTTCAAAAATCTATCCAACTAAACCAACAGTTCAGCAAATACCTGATACATCTCTTTTGCCAATTTTTTCGGATTCCACAAAGGCGCTAAATTATCTGGATTTTTTGACTTTTGCAAATGCTCCCGCACCGAATTTCTTAAACCTAAATCTTGACCTAATTTAATTCCCCATTCTGTATATTCTTCCCAACTCCAAGCAACTCCTACATCCAAATTTACATTCTGCAAAAATGAGTAACCCATCCGAGATAAATATTGTTCGCCAGCTCTAGTTATTATCGGCAAATTTTGCCATAAAGCTTCTAAATTATGAGTACCACCATTATAAGGATAAGAATCTAATAAAACATCAGCTATTTGATAAATTGCTCGATGTTCTTCTTCTGTTTGAGTTTGCCCTAAAAACATAATTCGATTAAAGTCTACACCTAAATTTTCAGATTCTTGAAGATAGGTTTGATAAATTATATCTACGTCTCCCTGGCCTTTCCGAATTAATATACTTTCTGGGATATGTTGCAAAATTTTCAGTTGAGCCCGTACCATTTCTGGATTAGTTTTTCGCCCCGGTGCTATACACAAATAAACCATTTTATCTGAATCAATTCCGATACTATTTCTACCCGCATTTCTATCAACCGAACGACTCTCAAACCCACCCACAGCTACAGATGTTTCTGGTAATCTCACTAATTTTTCTAAATAATATTTTTCTCTTCCTTGAGGATGGGTATGCCAGTCACATAAAAAGTAATGATTTTCGGAAATATAGGGTGCATCAAATCCTAACCAAGAAACACAAACTGGTGCAGGTTTTTCATGGATAATATGTACATTGACTGGCAATGTCATTGAATCTAAATCTACTACTATATCTAACTTGTCTTCCAATATTTGTGTAGTAATTTCTTCATAGGATGGAAAACCGTTAGGATACTTTTTCGGCCAATAGGTTTTGACAGACATTTGTTCAAATCTTTGGGTAATATCGTCTCTCTTCAACGGACCTGTAATATAGAGATGAACGTCTGGTGTAATTTGAGATAATTCTCTGATTAAAGCTTCACTACACCAACCTACTGAATGACGGCGAAAATGTTTCGAAAGGAATCCTATTTTTAATGGTTGAGAACTAGAAGTATGAGTTTTTGGAGTTTGGTAAATTTTGGGTCGATTTTGATAATATTGTTTAGCAATTAATTTGTAAAATTTAGCGTTTCCTTCTAAGTCATCCCGGAGGTGAGGAACAGCAAATAAGAAAATTTCATAGAGTAGTTTTATTTCTAGTTCACTAAAAGTTTCACAGCTTTGGTAACAGATTTTTTCTACTTCTGAAAGTTTGGAGTTTGCTGTGTCACTTACTCCTGATTGAAAGTAGGAAAATAAAAAGGCAGTTCCTGAAAGAATAGGAGCTATTTCTGCACAAGAATTACAGAAGTTATCGGCTGCTTTTCTCGCTTCAGCAAGTTTAGTTGTATGACTGAGCAAATCGCATAATTGTTGATGAGCTTCGACAAATTTTGGTTTAACTTCGATGGCTTTTTCAAATAAAGCGATCGCCTCTTCCATTTTTTCTTGTTTAATAATATGTCCGATGCGAGAGTATACTTCTGCCCAGTTTGGTTTAAGTTCTAATGCTTTATAATATTTTTCTAGTGCTGATTCTAGTAATCCTTTATTAGAAAGTGCTGTTCCTAAGTTAGCATAAGCATCATAGGAGTTAGGGTTATATTTTATTGCTTCTTGATAATTAAATATTGCTTGGTCATAGTCACCTTTCAGCAATAAGTTATTAGCTAGTTTTTCATGTAAATGTTTTAACTCTGAATTAATATTTAGTGCTTTTTGATAATATTTAGCTGCTGCTTCTTTATCTCCTTGTTTGCCTAAAATATTAGCTAGATTACTATAAGCTTCGGTATAATCTGGTTTCAGATTAATTGCTCTCTCATAACTTTTAACTGCATCATTAATTCTACTCAGTTTAACCAGGGTATTACCTAATTTAAAATGAAAGTCTGCCTCCACTATATCAGGTTGAATTTCTAATGCTTTTTCCCAAGCATCAAGAGCTTCATCAACCTTTCCTAAATATTGAAATAGTTTGCCAATATTCCAATAAATACCAGCCAAACCAGGTTTTAAGTCAATAGCCTTTTGATAATGAAACAGCGCTTGTTTATATTGACCTAACTGGAAATAGACACTACCAATATTTCCCTGAACTTCAGCAACTTCTGGCTCAATTTCTAACCCCTGACTATAAGCACGCAAAGCAGCTTCTAAATTATTTTGTTGGTAAAAAGCATTTCCTAAAGTTACATAACATGGAGCATAATCTGGTTGAATTTTTAAAGCTTGTTTACATGAGGCGATCGCTGCAGCTAAATTTCCTTCTTTTAAGGTAAGGTTAGCTTGATTGATGTAAGCTTCTGCTGCTGGAAATTTTAATAGTTTTTTGGGAAACTCTGACTCTGATTTTTGATACTCAAAAGTTGTAAATTTACCTGTTTTTTCCAGATTTTCTTCTACTGCATCTGAGTAAAGTAAATTATCATCAGTATTATCGAAACTATCGACTTTTTGGTCAGGAATTAAATTGAAAGTAGCAGGTTGAATCCCATGTTCTCCATCAGAAATAATAGCTTCTCTATTTTCTGCTCCTGTAAATTTTTCCTTTTCTATAAAATTAGTTGATTTTTCCTGAATTACTGAGTCAATATATTCCTTTATATTCTGATTATTTTCTTCTGCTAATTTTTGCCATTCACTGAATAATACCTCCAATTCTTGCTTAGTAGTTTCAGGTTTTAGTAATTTATATAATTTGGCAAAAGCTTCCCGATAATTTGGTTGAATAGATAAAGATTTTTGATAATAATCAAAAGCTGGTTCAAGATTTGTATACAAAGCAAATACTTCTGCTAACTTGAAATAAGCTTTAGGATCTTCGGGTTTGATTTGCAGCAAATTTTGATAACAATAAACTGCCTGATCGAATTCCCCTGTCTGAGCAAATACATTTCCTAACATCAACTGCACAGATGCCAATTTTGGATTAATTGCTAAGGCTTTTTGATAATTAAAAATAGCTAAATTAAACTGTCTTTGTTTATAATAGACACTAGCAATATTAGCATAAACTTCTGCAAAATTTGGTTGATATTTTAACGCCTGATAATAAGTGTTAATTGCCTGTTCAAATAAATTCTGACTTTGGAAAATATTCCCTAAAGTCAAATAAGCAGAAGCAAAATTTGGTTGAATTTTAACTGCTTCTTTGCAAGCGGAAATCGCTGCATCAAAATGTCCTTGCATTGAGTAAACTTCAGCTAATTTCTTGTAAGCTTCGACATAATCTGGTTTAATACTCAAAGCTTTTTGATAAGCAATCATCGCTGTATAAAGTTGTCCAGAATCTTTCAATTGATTCGCTGTATTGAAATAATTTTCAGCTAACATTTTCTTTCCGAACCGTAAAGTGAGACAATGCTTGTAATTTTATTGGATTTAAGGTAAGGAGTATAGACTATGGTCACAGAACAAGACCCCACGAAGTTAATGAAACAGCAAGTCGGCAAAGCTGCTGCCGACCGAGTAAAATCTGGAATGATAGTCGGTATAGGTACTGGGTCAACCGCTGCCTACATGATTCAGTTTTTGGGAGAACGTTTGCAAAGTGGCCAACTAAAAGACATTAAGGGTATACCCACCTCCTTCCAGTCAACTGTATTAGCTAAAGAATATGGTGTACCATTAACAACTCTTGATGAAGTTGACCACATGGATATTGCTATTGATGGTGCCGATGAAGTTGACCCACAGAAAAATCTAATTAAGGGTGGTGGAGCAGCTCATACTCGTGAGAAAATTGTGGACTGTTTAGCAGAACAGTTTATTGTAGTAGTGGATAGTTCTAAATTAGTAGATAAGTTGGGTTCTACCTTTTTATTGCCTGTGGAAGTTATACCGATGGCAATAACTCCTGTGATTCGGGCGATCAAAAAACTGGGTGGTCAACCAGAATTACGGATGGGGGTGAGGAAAGCTGGCCCTGTAGTGACTGACGAAGGTAATCTGGTTATTGATGTCAAATTTGATTCTATTGATAACCCCGCAGAGCTGGAAAAAAGTTTAAATAATATTCCTGGCGTTTTGGAAAATGGTTTATTTGTAGGGGTTGCAGATGTAATTTTAGTAGGAGAAATTCAGGATGGGCAACCAATAGTTAGGGAAATTTCTTAACAAGTCGGAAATATAGCACTACGCGCAAGTCAAAAGTTAGTAGTGGTGATTTCCTAGGCAATGCTCTGCAAAGGCGAATCACCCGTACAAAATTCAAAAGTAATATCTGAGTGAGTTTTCGGTGTTCAAATGCTCCGCAAACACAATTTACAAATGTCCTAACGTTTTTGTGTAGTGCTATAACTATGGCTGGCTGAATAAATTTGAAACTTCTCTAAATCACGCTTTTGAGAAATATTAAAGGTTCAAAAATTGCAATAAATAGGTTTTAATACAATCGCCTACTAACACAGTTGTTGAAGTAATCGTAGTAAAGTAATGGGGTTGAAACTTTGGAAACTTGTAGTGAAAAATTAGGTTTAAAGCCTCGCCCATAAGCGAGGGTTCATGTTATGATAAGTTTCAGTACCTGCCTTATTTCATGAATACTATAGAAAATAAGATTAGGTCGAAACTCTTTTAGTTGATAGCAGAACCAGGGAAGCTTTCAGGTTAATGAGCAGTTCAAACTTGAAGGCGCAAATAAACATCCACAAGAATTTTTGATCAGTAGCGGGAGGGCCTTCTCAGACTCTAAATAGACCTGGAGGCAAGCTTCAAGAATTTAGAATTTAGAATTTAGAATTTAGAATTTAGAATTTAGAATTTAGAATTACCTCTTATTTTCAATGAGAGGATTCACGAACAGGAAAATTTTTATTTATTATCCCCTTAAAAGGGGAGGCTTTAAACCACAATATTTCGGTAAGACTGGCCTCAAGTTAGGAGCAGCCAATGAAACGTCAACCCGCCGACGATCTACGGCTCGGTAGGAATCCCTGTACCTTTAGGTTGGGGAAGATGTCAACTCCCTATCTTCATTTTCACGCCTAATCTTCACGCCTATGATTTTTTCCCCAAACCATAAGTAGTGTTTTGGTGTTAAGTTCTAAAAATATTGAGCTAGACTTTGCAACATAATATTAACCCTAGGAAATCCTATCTTGATATATATTATAAAACCCGGTCTCGTCTAGAAACCGGGTTTTATGTGACTAATGAACATTAGGAAAAATCACTATTAGCTAAATTAGATATTCAAGGGGACTAATTTAGTCTATTAATTGTTTTTCCTCTTCCAAGATTTTAACTAAATTGTGATTTCCTTTGGCTCTAGCTGCTTCCAGGCGATGAGCCAATCTTTTTTCTATATTGGCTCGATGAACCTCATTCAACTTGATCAAGCTTTTTGGTGTATTTCTGTTCATCATAGACATTTTTTTTATCACTTTTATTGTATCACTTACATTCTTAATTTAGCATAGCTAGCAAACATCAACCAGTTTAGGTGTTTAAAACTAACAATCTTCATCACCGAATAGCCACACAGCAAATAATATTGAAATACGTCAAGCCTCCTAGTCTTTGTAGCAATTATCAAAAAAAAATCTACAAATATAAATGGAAAAATTATCTTTATAAGAAACCAATCCAAATTTATAATCATCTTTATTTATATTATTTACCTCTACTTTTATGCTTTAGTTGTACTTTAAATATTATGTATTTTTTTATTAAAAGCTTCTTGTTAAGAAATATTATTGAGCAAATATCGAATATTTTTATAAATACTTATATTGCACCTAAAGTAATTAGTTTAAATTTTATTAAGAGATTCTTTGTAAAGGAAATATAGAGTTTCTTAAATTGGTGAAATACAAAAGTTGTGTATTTTAGGAAAGAAGGAAATAAAGGGTAGGCAACAAAACACAAATATTTCCCAGTATCACTTTAGGGAAATGGATACCAATACCCTACCCTTTGCTAAGTAGGTAGCCAAAATTCAACGTAAAATAATTGCAGCAAGTAAATTTCCCAAAACCTCGATTGACTTCTGTAGGTGTAGGGTAAAGACATAGAAATTCCCATATCATTTTCCAGTCAAGAAAAATTATCAGAAACTCTACACCAAATTCAACAGCTTTTCTCCAGAAAATAAAATTGGCCAGGGATTGATTAATAATTATTACCTAATAAAAAACCAAAAAATCTCTAGATACACGCTACAATCCTCTACTGTAAAGGATTATGAATCAGCCAAAATTCTTAATTACACGAAAATTTCAAATTATCTAAAATGATAGATTTCTCTAACATTGCAGCCCAACTTAATGCAGGTACTATTCTTCCAGAAGGAATAGTTGTTATTACCCTGCTGGTAGTTCTCGTTGGAGACCTAATAGTGGGGCGTAGTTCTACTAAGTGGACTCCTTATGCCGCCATTATTGGCCTTATAGGAGCAATTGTGGCTTTATATACTCAATGGGATAGTACCAATACCATCGGTTTTTTAGGAGGCTTTAATGCTGATGCCCTGAGTGTAGTATTTAGAGGTATTATTGCTCTATGTGCGATTACCACTATATTAATGTCGGTTGCATATATAGAACAGACTGGAACTCCACTGGGAGAATTTATCTGCATTCTACTCACTGCTACTTTGGGGGCAATGTTCCTTTCTGGAGCAGATGAGTTGGTGATGATTTTCGTTTCTCTGGAAACTCTGAGTATCTCCTCTTATTTATTAACTGGTTATACAAAACGTGACCCTCGTTCTAATGAAGCAGCATTAAAATATTTACTCATTGGAGCTGCTAGTTCCGCCGTTTTTCTTTATGGCATTTCCTTGCTTTATGGTTTGTCTGGTGGAGAAACTCGGTTAACAGCGATCGCCTCTAGTCTTGCTAATGGTGCTGGCGGTGGTGTTTCCCTAGCTCTAGTCATTGCCTTAGTATTTGCTATTGCAGGTATTTCTTTCAAAATTTCTGCTGTTCCTTTTCATCAATGGACTCCAGATGTTTATGAAGGTTCTCCTACTCCAGTTGTGGCCTTTCTCTCAGTTGGTTCTAAAGCAGCAGGTTTTGCCCTAGCTATTCGTCTTTTAGTAACAGCTTTCCCATTAGTTTCGGAACAGTGGCATTTTGTATTTACTGCCCTGGCTATTCTGAGTATGGTACTGGGTAATGTAGTTGCTCTTGCCCAAACCAGCATGAAACGTTTACTTGCTTACTCATCCATTGGACAAGCTGGTTTTGTAATGATTGGCCTTTTGGCCAATACTGAAGCAGGTTACGCTAGCATGATATTTTATCTGCTAGTTTACTTGTTTATGAACTTGGGTGGTTTTACCTGTGTAATTCTATTTTCTCTGCGTACAGGTACAGATCAAATTAGCGAATATGCAGGGTTATACCAAAAAGATCCACTATTAACATTAGGATTAAGTCTTTGTTTGTTGTCTTTAGGCGGTATTCCTCCACTTGCAGGTTTCTTTGGTAAAATTTATCTGTTTTGGGCAGGTTGGCAAGCTGGATTATATTGGTTAGTTTTGTTAGGATTAATTACCAGTGTGGCTTCTATTTATTATTACATTCGTGTAGTAAAAATGATGGTAGTAAAAGAACCACAAGAAATGTCGGATGTTATCAAAAATTATCCTCCTATTCGCTGGAACCTTCCTGGTATGCGTCCTTTACAAGTAGGATTAATTGTATCAGTTTTGGCAACTTCCTTAGCTGGAATTTTATCTAATCCTTTGTTTACTTTGGCTAATAATTCTATTGCTAAAACTCCTATGTTACATTCGGCTTTAGTTCAGACTGTTGAAACTAATTCGGTAGCGAGTCAATCAAATTTTTCTTTGTCAAAAAATAATTAGTTTTAATTCTTTTGATTTAACAAAAGTAAGGAATGTTCGGCTTATTGAGTCGAGCATTTTTTCTGTTCAATTATGTATGTCGGTAAAATTTTCGCTTTTTCATTTAGGTAAAAGACAAAATATTTCCCTTTTAAAGCAGAAATTATATTCCCATTAAAGTAGAAAAAGCTATACATAGAAAAGATTAGTGGGAGAAAAGCAGCAAATAAAACAATTTATTTTACTTAACTTATAGCAGAAGGATGAAGGTTTTAGTTATCTAGGAGAGAAGGAAAAATCTTGAGTTGTCTGAGCTTTAAGCTTTTGATATTTCTTAATCTTTCCTTAGACTACTATAACAACCTATTTTTTTGCCTTATAGGGATTTTCATATAACTTAGAGATGTAGTATTTTTTTCTTTTTACTTATTCCCTGTTCCATTTCCAAAAATTTAGATATATAGCCTAAATAATTAACATAAATGGTTGGCAGAAATGGGATTAGAACTAAGCCTAGCAAAACAAAAATATCTCACCTTGAACCCACACAATGATCATAATTGGATTCAAATTTCTGGGGTTCAACATACGACAATATAAAACGGGAAAAAACCAAAGTAGAAAAGGAAGGGATCGGAAAAAACTCAGCTTCAAAACCTTAATTAAGCCTGATGCTTAGAAAGTAAAAGCTAGTGGAGGGAGGATAGAAGAAATAAGTGACCAGTATTAGTAATGCCTCCCTTCCTGAAATAGAATGCTCATCTGAATCACTGGTCGTTGAGATTGTTTAGGGTATTCACAGGCCATTGCTACGATTTGTACCACTTGTTCCATGGAGAAAAATTTAGTTGTTCCTGAGCGACTAGCGTCACTGAGAATGTCTTCTATTGGTTTCATTAACTTCTTGTTTCCTCACCTGTCTACTTTCAGCACTTGCAAGTGTTCATAAGCCTCCAAAAACTTTTTAGCGACTGCATCGAAGGTAAGTGAGTATTGTAGTTGTTCACTGATCACTGTATTGTTTGTTCTAGAGGCAGGAGCTAGTGTAACTACGTAGAAGTTAAAAGTCAATCAAAAATGATTGATAAGGCTTTTAGGATTTTGTAATAGGATTTTGTAATAGGATTTTGTAATTGGTTAGTTATTTCTCGCATTCTGCAATAGTTATATTAATAAGTATTTTGGCGGACTGAATTTATGCTCTTACTTCAGCCTAGCTCTACATAAGAGTATCTTAAGAAAATTTTAACCATTTTCAGAATATTAGTTAAGAAAGCTGAGTAACGGAAAACTATGCTAGAACTTTTAGAGCTTCTGGCTTCAGAATTACTTGAACCCCTGATTCAACTTTAACGTGCCACATACCGTTTGGTAATTGATTGAGCAGCTCTACAGGTTTACCTAGATCTTCTTCTAGTTCTGGGTTTGGAGAATCAACTAAAATAACTTTTGTTTTGGTTGACTCTTTTGAAGATATTAAATTATTAGATAAAGAGTGGCTTAGAGGAGCAGAGTGTTCTGAAAGAGTTGCTAACTGCATCCTTAGTTGGGTTAGTTTGTTTTGCAGTTCTTGATTTTCTGTTTGATATTGTTGTGCTTGTGCTGTTAGTTCTTGATTTTCCTGGGTTAATCTTTGAACCTCTAGTTTTAATCTCTGAACTTCTACACATTCGTCGATACTAACATTACAAGCTTTAGCTATAACTTTTTTAATTAGAGGGCTGTACATAATCTTTCAAAAATAAATTAGAGTTAATTGTTTTCATTGAGAGAGAAGTTAAACAAAAGGATAACTTCCCTTACCTGTTCTTATAATCTTCTATTTTTCCCATAGAGTATGTGACCCCTTATAGGATTTTAATGTGATTAAAATCACATTAAAATCATGGGTTTATGATGGTAGAACTTTCAAGGAGAACAAACCTTTCTAGTTGATAGTAATTAATACATAGTAATTAATACATAGTAATTAATACTTAGATAAGTTTTTTTTCAGCTAAGTATAACTACTTCTACTTCTTATTACACTTCTTAATCCGGAAAGAAAATTAATTGAAGTTCAGTAAAAGAGCTTATCTAATCAATAATTCGTAGATCCCCTTGATCTTGAGAGTTGAACGGATTTTTGCACATATTATCTGTTTTGTCAACCTATTTTGGGTAGATAGTTTGTATATTTAATTTAAGATAACCTATAGTTAATTATACTACTTTCTATCACAGATATTATCAATTTATAATATTTTATTTAGTATTTTGTTAAAGCTTATCTTTTTAGATGTATTATTGAGATAATCGTCTATTTTTTGTGAAATTAAGTTAGGTGATATTTTCATGTTTACCCCCAAAAGCAACAAATTTTAATTTTTATTAATAAAAATTAAATAAGTAAAAAAAACCTTATAAAATTTGCAAAAAATATTGTTACAATACGAATTTACTTACCGAATAATAATAATTAATAATTCAGGTTTAAAGTCTCTACATATTAAGGATAAAAATAAAAAAATTTTCTTTTAGTCAATCCTCTTATTTTTCAGTAGAGGTATTTATTAATTGTTGAATAAACCTGTCAATATGGTAGTTTTAAAATAGTAGGTAAATCAAAGGTTATTTCAGTTATCAGTTATACGAAACTACTGTATTTATAAGTCAATACAATTCATACTAAATCCAGTCTGAAATACCAAATACAATCAGGTTAAGTAAAACGCACTCTTTCCAAAAGGATACATAGTTTGAGAAGAGGCAGAAAAAAGGGAATTTGAGAAGAAGATTTTGTATCAAAAAATAAAAAAATAAATCATACCACTTTAAAAAAATAATCCTACAAAAAAGTAGATATAGATCGCAGATCCTGAAAAATAGCTGCTCCAATTCATTCATTTATCAAATTGGTATCAGATCGACAACCCTAATGTCTAAACTGAGTATAGTCAGAAAGGAAAAAAGTCTAAAAATGCTGGATTTTATTAATCGATCAGCTCAAAAGATTTATAAAATAAGGAAATAAGTATAATCAAAATTTGCTATTTGTAGTAAACATTTATCATGTCTAGTATTACCTAATACTCTCCGGAAACTCAGCCTTTAAAACAGGTAAAACTGGACAATATTTTTGTGCTTGTAAATTTTCTGGTTTATTCCAAGTAAAAGGTGCTAACCTCGCAGCAGACATCCACAACAATCTTTTTGCCCTAGTCATTGCCACATATAATAACCGGAATTCTTCAGACATTTTTAAATATCCTGCCTGTTCCCAAGCTGTAGAAATATCTGGTAAATCTTCCCCTTGTAAACTTGCACGAATTTGTGCCCTTACCACTTCAGCTAAGTCAAAATCTCCCAAAAAATCAGCCTGGGGTAACACTCGCAAATTACCAGGAATTATATTTTCATGTAAAAAAGGTAAAAAGACAAAATCCCAATCTAATCCCTTGGACTTGTGCATAGTAATAATAGTAAGTTGCTGAGTACGAGTATAATATTCCTCTGCATTTTCCTCCACTTCTACAGATTCAAATCTCTCGGAACTCACAATTTCACTTAACATTTCTAACATGGCATTCATCGAAATATTACCAGCAGTTTGTTTAGCCACTCTTTCTGCTAACTTATCTGCAGTTGCCAAATCTGATTGTTCGTAATTTAATGCCAAAGCTAAAAAAGAAATTAATTGATATAAAGGTAATTCAGATTTTGCTCTAAGTAAACTACGACAAAAATCACGACATTTACGCACCTTTTCTGATTGATATGGATCGAGAGGAGTAGGGTAAAGAAATTGCTCTAATTGAGAGGCAAAAGCATTATAATCTTGCTGAGGAATTAAGTGGCGATCTCCTAAAACTTTCAAAGCAGATTTTAAATAATCTGGAGAATGAGGGCGGTCAATAAATTGTATTAATGCTAATATTTCTGCGGGAATTTGAGAGTGACGTGCCCCTTGAGAAACGTCATGTATTTTAATACCATATTTTTCTAAATCAATATCAATTCCATATTTTCCAGGATTACTAAAAGTATCTGCAATAAATTTTCCTTGTTTATTTTCCCGTACTAATACAGCAAATTTACCTTCTGGATTTTCTTTAAACAAACTAATTATGCGTTTCCCCATCAATTCAAGTGTTTGATAAATATCCCTAGGTTCATATATTTCTAAACCACCACCAGTAGCTAGGGGATTATAATTATTTTCTGTTCCTGATTCTTTAACTTCTACAGGATGAATATTTTGGTCTCTAAATGGTTTTTCCTTTCCTACTAATTTTGAATTATTTACCCACTTCAAAACAAAATTAGCAGCATCTATAATAATTTGACAACTGCGACCTGCTTGTTCCATAACTGCCAATTTTTCTAACTGTTCACAGTCTTCACAAAACCGCCCAAAATCTATTGGATCTGCTGGGGTAAATGTGGAATTAATTGCTTGATTTGGGTCTCCCACACGCATCATATTTAGATTACTTAATTTTGATAATCTTTGCTCTTTAGCAATAAAATTAAAATCTAAATTAGTATAATTACTTTCACTAGATGTAGCGAGTATTTCTAATAATTTAGTTTGCAAGGGAGTAGAATCTTGAGCTTCATCTTCAAACACGGCAAATACTTGATTTTGCCATATTTTTCTAGCACCTTCATTTCGCAATACCCGCAAAGCTGCTAAAATCATTTCATCGTAGTCAATTAATTGATGTTCCGTCAATATTTCCTGATATGTTTGATATAAATTAGCAGCAATAGTCAAAACTTGATAATTATCATTAGTTTCGTTTCGTAGTTGCCACAAATCTTCAGGTTTAAGACCAGAACTTTTTGCTTGTTGAATTGCTTTCCAAGCTAATTGAGGTAATATTTCAGTGCGTAAAACTGACTGCCTTCTTAACCGTTCCGTTTCCTCTCCATCAAACTTACTTCCTTCAATTAAAAGTTGATAATGTCTCGGATTATTCGCAATCCAACTTTCTACACAAGTGCGAGTTATCTTATTACTAGGAGTAGGCAAAATCAAATTATAATTTTCTAAATCTAACTCAGATAATTCAGGATGACGTAGAGCAATACTTAAAGCTAAACCGTGCAAAGTATGAACAACAAAACTACCTTCAGGTAAAGATAATTCCTTTAAAAATTGGCGAATTTTAACTCGAATATTAGTAGCTGCCGAACGTGTAAAAGTAACAACAATTAATTGATGGTGACTATGTAATTGATAACGAGCGATCGCCAAAGCTGCTGCTGTTGCCATGCCATAAGATTTTCCTGCCCCAGGAACTGCCGATACTGCCAAAGGCCCCCCTTGCCAGTCAGCCATTTGTTGTTGCCCTGGTCGCAAATATGAACATATTTTTTGAATTTTTTGTTTTCTTAAAGCTGCTATAGACAAGCCATTTTCTGTGTCTGTAGCATTAGTTTTAATATCAGCAGATGGAAGTATAAAATTATCATCAAAATCGTCAGTCACATTATTTGAAATCGTAAATTTAAATTCAAAATTCAACAATAAATATTAATGTTTATTTCTTCACAAATAAGCATTCAGCATCAGCTATTAGCTGTCAGGATGTCAATTATCAATTAAGTATCTAAACAAAATTATTTACCTATTCTAATTATATGGCATCTTTAGCAGGCAAAAAATTCAGCTTGTGTAGATGTGTAATTAATTTTATGTACTTGCCGATCAATTATTAATTATCCATTATTAATTATCCATTATCAATTACCCTTGTAGCTAAGGGAAAACGAAGGTAAAAAGTTGTACCTTTACCTGGAGTTGATTCAAAAAAAATCTCTCCACTATGAGCATCAACAATTGTTTTAACAATAGCAGTTCCTAACCCTATACCACCCTGTTTTCCATAACTTACAAAAGCTTCAAATAAATTATTCTGAATTTCTTTAGGAATACCAGATCCATTATCCGAAAATATAATTTCAACCCATTTATCTTTTCTATGAGCTTTAATTTCTATCTTGCCTTCATATTGATTGAGAGCTTCTACAGCATTAGCTAATAAATTTTGTAGGACGCGGTTAATTTTGTTTTCATCAGCATTTATGATCAAACCCTCTTCAACAGAAACTATCAATTCTACAAAAGTAGAGTCAATATAAACCTGGTTTAATTTTTTAAAGTTTTGTAATAGGTTAGCTATATCAACTGTCTGAGAGTATAATTTTGTATTTCCCTGAGAAAAAGCAAGTACTTCTTCTGCCATATTTAACATCCTCTGAACTTGCATAGAAATTAAATCACACCACTCTTGACTTTCCTGATCTGGATGTAGTTCTTTTAACATGGAACTTGATAATTGAATGCCAGTAAAAGGACTTCTAAAATCGTGAATAATAGTGTTTACCATCTCTCCAATCAAAGTCATTTTTTCTTTATAAGCTAATTGATTGACGTATTCAGTCGTAACGGTGCGCAGTCTTTGAGATAAAATACTTAATATTTTTAAAACAACATCCCCTTTTGTATTGCCTAATATATCTATTATGGAGTCATAAGAAATTTTAGCCACAATTGTTTCCTTAGATGCAACTACCCTACCACTCCTTGGCTGCTTATCTATAATTCCCAATTCGCCAAAATAACCATTTGATTCAACCGATGTAATCACAACATAATTATTACCTTCACCGCTTTTTTTACTAACTTTAACTTCACCCTCTAAAACTAAGAATAAAGCATCTGAATCATCACCTTCTTCAAAAATAATCTCTTGCGGACTAAATTTTTTAATAATAGCAATCTGGGAAATTTGTGCAGCTTGCTCTGGTTCAAAATAGCGAATAAACTTATGTTCTTCTAGTTTCATTTGGTGGCGGGGTATAGTTTATTTTTAGGTTTAGTAGTACGAGTGATGATACATTAATCTACCATCAAAAATATGTGGTGTCAAAAATTGTAACTTCTATGACACAACAAAATTTTCAGACTAGGAATTGAAGAGTAATATCATGTTCGGATGATCACTTATAATAAAACCAGAATCATTACAGTAGA
>NZ_JBNHER010000317.1:0-30468 GCF_050015975.1 Dapis purpurea BLCC-M126
ACATCGCTCTATTTGGCATACGCTATATATAGTGTCTTTGCGTAAGTCCTGATAAAGTAGTGAAGTTAGTTATGCGGGGAGAATTTAAACGTAGACAAGCACCCCCTGGATTGACAATTAGCGATCGCGCTTTTGGCACTAGTTGGCGGATGCCTATTGCTAAAGAGTTAGAGCAGAATAAGACCAGAAAATTAAGTAAATGAGGTGATATACTCCTACTTATTTAACTTAAATAATTGAAGTTTTTTAATTGAGAATAATCAGGCGATCGCACATAAATACAGTGAACATCGCTCTGATCTATTATGTACTATATATAGTGTCTTTGTTAAATTAATTAGTCTTAACCTGAAATCATATGAACCAGCCCCCCGGAGGGGAACATGATATTACTTATCTAAAGCCTTATCCCACTCTAACTGATGAGCTAAACCATACTTAATAAAATCTTCTGTTTTCACTCGATCGCTTTTACCAAAAACTCCTAAACTATAAGGATTATCTTGCATACGTTGTCTAACTTGCTCTTGTTCAAATTTTGCTACTTCCTCTCTAGGGCGATCAGGTTTAAAAAAGTCTACAACTAAAACTACTCTGTCATAATTAGTATAATTGTGGGGGCAGTGTGGATAACTGTGGTCTAAAATCATAAACTTGCCTTCTTGCCAGTAAAGTTTATCGTGACATATTTTCATTGCTACATCCCCTTCCGGTACTATTAATCCTAGATAACCACGATTTGTATGATGGTTATAGTTAACATGGAGCTTAATATCTAAACCAGGATGGAATATACCAAAATACACATTTCTGAGAATATTATCATTACTTGAATTAATTTTTTTAATCGCTTCAGCCAAACTAGGAAAATATTTATCTCTTAATATCAGAGCTTTTTCTAATACAGAGTATAGTTCATAATCAGGATACTGTATTTGATGAAATTTAATATATTCTTCAATCAACATACCTTGAAATAAAATCCCAAAAGCACTGTATTTTCCATTACCTTTAGTTTTAATGGTTTTACTTTTGGGACCCATCACATCATAAGTAAATTTTAATTCTTGTTCAGAGGCATTGTGAGTAAAACTTGTAAATTCATCTTTAATTTCTAGCCAGTTATCTTGAAAAATTTTGAGAAAAGGAAATTGCTTTGGATCTAGATAATACTCATTATAATTTTCCATTGTTTTTTCTATTCCTGAAAATGAGCAAGGGTTTTTCAATTTTGACATAATTTACACAATATACAACTATTATCAATATTATAGTACCTTTCCCTGAAATTATCCTGTCATAGTAATCAATAACCAGTAATATATAAGTTGTATAATTGTCTATCAAATTTAATATATTATTGTTTAGCGTGTTAAACTACCAAGAAATTATCTCCAAATTATCAAGTATCAAAACAGTCATCGCCCCAATGACATTAGCTATTTTAGTAGGGTTTATATTCGACTGGCTAAACTTTCCTGTTGGTTGGTTGCTTGGTCCAATGATTGCTGGAATTATCTATGCAATTATTAAAGGTAGTCCCCAACCATTACCCAGAATCATAATTCTGCTTGGCAAAGCGATCGTTGGTATTGCTACAGCATTTCGCTTTTCCCCAGAAACAATTAGTATAGTTACCACTTATGCTTTTCCTGTAGTCGGATGTATTTTGATCACTGCTGCCTTAAGTATGTTTAAGGGATATCTATTGTCTGTATGGGGTGGAGTTAGTCGCCCTACAGGTTTTCTGGCATCTATTCCTGGTGCAGCTTCTGCTATTGTTGCTATGAGTGAAGAATTAGGTGCAGATCCTATTGCTGTTACTATCCTCCAATATTTGCGAGTATTATTAGTAGTCTTCATTGTACCGACTGCAACCATCTTGATGTTTCCTGCTATTGACAAAACTGAGACTACATTTCTTTTAGCATCAGGTAAAACCACTATACCCATGTTTTGGAATTTATTAATAGTAGCAGGATGTTGTGGTTTAGGAATTTGGGGTGGAAAAAAATTGCGTTTGCCTTCCTCTGCTTTTTTGGGTAGCTTTATTGTTGGGTTGACTACTTTGTGGGGAACGCCATACCAATTACAAGTTCCTCAATGGTTGTTTGCTGTAGGTTTGTTGCTAGTCGGAATTTTTATTGGAGTTCAGTTTGACTGGGAAAATGCTCGAAAATTGTGGAAAGCTATTTTAGTTGAGATCGTATTGGTAATAATTTTAATTATGGGTTTCTTTATAGTAGGTTATGAATTTCATCAATTTACTCAGGTTGATTTAATTACTTCTATGTTAAGTTTTACCCCTGGAGGAATAGAAGCGATGATTGCAACAGTTAATGAATTAGGTGGTGATGCTGGTTTAGTCTTGGCAATTCAACTTACTAGAATGTTAACTATTATTTTAATTGGTCCTGGGTTAACTACCTTGATAGCTAAGAGAATGAAACGTACTGATATTGTCTCAGAATAGCAAAATAGCTGAATTATTGTCAGAATATTGGAATAGATCGCTATCTAGAGTAGGGTAGGCAAACATCAAGTCTATTAACCGCTAATATCAATTACTACATTTACCCACCTCTACAAAAAATTATCTTAATTAATACCTAATACCCAAATACTCTGATTTGTACTACTGTATCTGGAATATAACTCTCATTTGAGAATGTAACTGAGCTTGCTGGTACGACTTCATAAGTTCTGTCTTCTTGACCAAATGGGGGTAATTGTATTGGGTTGTCAATATCAGTGTTTATTACAGCTTCGTTATTTGAGAAATTGCTGAAATTCACATCTATTAAGTTAACTCCAGATGGAGGTATATCGTCATATAAAACGTCTCCAGAGAATGGCAATTGTCTTAAACAATCTGGCTCTAGGTCTAAAATACAATAATATTCATCTGCCATTGCAGGGCGGGGGGAAACTACTGCAAAAGATAGTAAACAGACAAGAAATGCAACGATGACTTTGCCTAATGCTTTTTTCATTTTTATGACTCCGCAAGTAACTTTGTGTGAGAACGTTTTCTCCAAAAACAGACTATAACAAACTGTATTAGATTGACTATTCTTTAGCTTTTATTAATATTTCAGAAGTTTAAGACATCCATGATTGATTATATTAAATCCGCCAATTGTAGATATATCTAATAACCTCATAATCATGATTTTAAGCTATTAATTGTGAGGTTATTACACCGGATTTTATATTACTAATATTAACAACTACATTTACCCACCATACTATTTTTTTTTGATTTTTAACTTTAATTAGGGGTTGCACATTAAAGAATGATAATAGATTTTGAACTGTCCATATATTGAGGAAAGAATTACCTAAAAATATCTACTTTCGGATTTCATCATTCCTAATTGTGCAACGCCGATAATCTGAGAGTAATTCATTTTTAACTCTATAGATAGTTTTTCCTATTTTTACTGCTAATCTTTTTAAAAAATTGCAGACTAGCATCGCACAGGCTATATAATTTTTCTGAATTTGTCTGAGACGAGATTGACAGAATTCGCTTGGCTTTAATTGCTTAATTTCCCTGTGAAATTCTTCAATTTTCCATCTGGTTTTAGACTCAAACTCTACCGCATCTAAATGAAAATTTAGCTAAGTCATTAGTCGCAATATATTCTGTCCTGTTGGTCGAAACAGTTGCCCAGAATAGTTTAACTTTCTTAAATAAGCGCGAGTGTTTTGGCATAAGTTATGATAATTTTGTTGTTCAGGCGTTTCGGCTGTCGCCAACATGTTTGCAGAGCATTCCCTATACGAAAAGGCGGAGCCTAGCAGCAGCTATATCGCCAAGAGTAATTAAGTCAGGAGCGCTAGTAAGAATAAATTATTAAGGTTTAACGCTATATGCTATATAGAACCCATTTGGTATCTCCAGAAAATAGGCTTGAAGGAGAAGTAATTGATAAAAAATTGGTAAGAATTGATTTGATAATTGGATTTTGGGAGATATCTAATACACCTCATCTCCCCATTTCTCCACACTCCCCCACTCCCCCACTCCCCTACTCTCTAATCTATAATTTTAAATAGATCCCTTCAGGGGTTCTATATAGTGTCCTTGCGTAAGTCCTGAAAATTTGATATTGTTGTTTTTGGTTAGATTTAGGTAAAAAATATGTCCTTATATCTCAAGCAACATCTCGCGCTTTTCGTCTATTAAACAATAGTAAATCTATGTCAGACAATTCCTTTATTCCACCCAAACAGATGGAAGTCAGCTCCAAAACTGCCCGTGAGATCTTCCAAGAAGTCATGGATAATCCAACTCGAAAAGAGTTTGGTTTCGGCGACAAAGCCGCAATCGTCAATATTGACCTACAACAAGCCTATACGTCTGGGGAATTTAAGACTTCATACCAAACCCATCCAAAGCAGTTAGATTATATCAATCAAGTTTCTGATCGCGCACGAAACCTCGGCTTTCCGGTGATCTGGACTCATGTCGCATATATGGACAACGCCGATGATGCTGGAGTCTGGGGAACAAGGACAAACACCCCAGATTCACTCCAAAATATAAAATTCACCAGCAAAAGGGCTGAATTCGACCACAGACTCGAAATTCACAAAGACATAGATGCCATCATACTGAAAAAGATGCCGAGTGCATTTTTTGAAACGAATCTTCAGTCATTACTAACATGGCATAAAGTTGATACTGTCATTATTACCGGAGGCAGTACTTCGGGATGTATCAGAGCCACCGCCGTCGATTCGTTATCCCGTGGTTACCGCACGATCGTCCCAATCGAATGCGTGGCAGACAAGCACGAGTCATTCCATTTTGCCAATCTAACGGATCTAGCCCTTAAGTATGCTGACATCAAACCCGTAGATTCTGTTCTTCAGTGGTTAGCAAACCAACCAATAGAATGAAACAAGACCTAAATCTTTATAAAGAGTGGCCTTATATTAATAGACCAAAAATAGAATGGCCCAATAAAGCACGCGTTGCATTTTGGGTGGCACCAAATATTGAATTCTATGAAATAAACCCACCACCCAATCCCTTTCGCACACCATGGCCGCAACCCTATCCCCCAGTAGCTGGATATTCTATTCGGGATTATGGGAATCGTGTGGGACATATACGACAAATGAAGCTTCTTGATAAGTACGGACTACGGGGGTCTATATCTCTTTCAACCGCTTTATGTCATCACCATCCCGAAATCATTGAGCTATGCCGTGAGAGGGAGTGGGAATTCTTCTCCCATGGGATTTACAACACCCGCTATACCTATGGTCTCTCAGAGGAACAAGAGCGATCTATGATCCGCGAGTCCATGGACATCATTAAAGAGTTTACCGGACAAACATGTGCTGGCTATTTAGCTCCAGCGCTCTCTCACTCGGAAAAAACAATCGATATTTTTGCGGAGGAGGGAGGAATCTATACCTGTGACCTTTTTCACGATGACCAACCAACTCCAATAACAGTATCGTCTGGTAAGAAATTCGTCTCTATTCCCTATTCCTTAGAAATGAATGATACGATCGTCTTTGCTGTGCAAAAAGTCGAGCCTAGGCGTTATACTCAAATGCTGAAAGACAATTTCGATCAGCTCTACAAGGAAGGAGCAGAATCCGGCACCGTTATGTGCATTCCTACGCACAACTACCAGATTTCCTGTCCACACCGAATCAAAGCATTTGAGGAGGCACTCGAATACATCACCGGTCATTCTGACGTTTGGCTAACAACCGGGCGAGAAATTGCCCAGTACTACCTTGATCACTACTACGATTGTTGTTCAGAGGATATCGACAAAAGGATAGAAAACCATGACTGAATTGCCTTCAGAGTATTTGGAATACCCACGACGAAAGTATGGTATGGATCATGATTTCTACGATTGGTCTATGATGCAAGACCGTCCAAAGTTCCAATGGCGACATGGTAAAAAAGTTACCGTATTTCTTAACCTAAATCTGGAGTTTTTTCCTCTCGATCAGCAAAAGCACCCTTTTCAAGCACCCGGTGGAATGAAAAAGCCCTACCCAGATCTTCGTCACTTCACCCTAAGAGACCATGGGAACAGGGTTGGTGTGTATCGCTTGCTTGAAGTAACCGATCAACTGGGCATTAAGCCTTCTTTATCGATTAACGGACAAATGATTGATCGACACCCCCAACTCATCAAGGAAATAAAAAAAAGGGACGCTGAGATCATTGCTCATGGCTGGAACATGAATTGCCCTCACTACGGTGGGATGGAGCGAGAGTTAGAATTAGAGTATATCAGGGAAACAAAAGTACGACTGGAAACTACTTTTGAAAAAGATGTCACAGGCTGGCTTTCGCCTGGTAAGAGCCAAAGTGAGAATACTCCAGACTTACTTGTAGAGTCCGGATTCTCATTTATGATGGACTGGGTTAATGATGAACTACCTTACGCATTCAATACGAAGAAAGGTGGTATCGTTTCGTTTCCACTTTCAACGGAAATCGAAGATCGATTCGTACTCTTGGATAATCTCCATTCAGAATCCGAGTGGGTCGAGCAGGTAATAGACTCCTACAAATTTCTTTCTGAGGAAGCAGAACAGGAAGAATGCGGCCGACTCTTAACGCTCAATATTCATCCTTGGGTACTCGGGCAAGCTCATCGCGCCAAGTATTTTGAGCAAACTTTGTCTTACCTGAAAGGCCAAAAGGAAGTCTGCTTTGCCTCGGCACAGAGCATTATCAAAATGATTGGCCTGGGGTTTGAGTGAAAGTGACAGAAAATGAGTTTGACTAGCTTCTTTTTCATCGTCTTTTTTGATCGCGTAAGTCATGTGAATATTAATTTATTGCATCTGAGTTCCCGGAAAGCAAGCGTAACGCACCAGGCAATATCAAAAATGGTGCGTTATATAGAATCCGATTGAATAGTCGTCATTGCGAGCGACAGTGAAGCAATCTCGTGGGACCCCTGAGATTGCTTCCTTCCACTCCGTTCCAGTCGCAATGACTTGGCTATACTAATTATCCGAATTCTATATTACATGATTGGGGGGCGGGTTTATTTGATCAAACGTGAAAACTCATTAACTTAATGGGAAAACCCGCCCCTACTATTGCACTATTTTAGCTTTGTCAGTTGACTTCTAAATTCTAAATTGCGCGTACTGCAATATTAGCTCAAATATTTATCCAATACCTGATGAAAGTGACGGATGCGAGATTCTTGATAGTTACTCAGAGTAATACCAGGTTTTGCAGATGCCTTCAACCCCTTTTGCAGTCGCAGAAAATTGGAAGTATCTTGATCTAGAAAAGGTCCTATTCCTCCTAATTCTGGTGCATCAGCAAAGTTCTGTTCTAATGTCAGCCAGGTAATTTTAGCTGTTGGTGGAGTCATTCCAGGTGGCAATGGTTGGAGCAAAAGCACATCCATAATACAAAAATCGGGATTAGCACCATAAGGTCTAAACCTAAACTGGAGCGGTTGACCAACACCAGGCCAGGTCATAAAGTTGGGGAAAATAAAGTAAGAAATTGCATCTAGCATTTCTGTATCAGAAACAGCAGAGCAGTCAACCTTAAGATGTTCCTTTAAGGTTTGGCGAGTCACCTCTGCTGCATAAGCACGGGGGTTCATTTCCTCAGACATTTGTAATGTTGCTGGGTCTCCTCCTTTAAATTCTATTAGAGCTTTAGCGGGAGCCATTGGGTCTTTTGGCTGACCAAGATGAGGACTACAAACACCAAACGGACTAATCATGCGATTGTGACGACCGTAAATGTCATATTGGGAATTAACATCTCCGATAAGTTTGAGAATTTGTGGATGTGTTGTAATTACATGATAAGATTCTAATGTAGCCGTTAGTGTAACTTTCCAGTTAGCAGGCATCACTTTGGCAACGTGAACTGCTGTAAACCTTTCCTGTAAAGCAAATTGTTGGAAATGTTCGGGTATATTTTCTAAGTAACTTTCCAGAGACTCACAATTTGGGTCAAAATTAATAAAGACAAAACCCTGACATGTTGCCACCTTAATTTCAGGCAACCGGAAAGCTTCATCCTCTACTTGTTCAAAATCCCACCGACAAGGAATATGAGCCAGGGTACCATCCAATTTCCATGTCCAACCATGAAAGGGACATTGTAGAGCTAAAGTGTTTCCCTCGTTAACACATAACTGGGTTCCACGGTGCAAACAAGAATTGTAGAATGCCTGAATTTTATCAACCTTACTCCGGACAACAATCACCGAAAGGTCAGCGACATCATATACCACATAATCGCCCACATTGGGAATATTTTCTTCTCGACAAGCCCACTGCCAGACTTTTTTCCACATCTTTTCGACTTCTAAATTATGATATTCTTGGGAAAAGAATATTTCTCTGGGGATATCAGCAGTTCCCAGATTTTTGATTGACTCTTGTTTGAGTACAGGTGGCACGGTTCGGCTATCTGTTTGCAATATTTCCTGCACCGTTTCCATTTCATCTCTGGTGAAATTTTTGCTAGTCATTTGATTATTGATAGATAAATTGCAAATATATCTTATATCATGTTTGCTTAAATTAAAGCTCGTAGTAGGGCTTTAGCCCGAATCTATCTTTGGGCTAAAGCCCTACTACAAACAAATACGCAAAAAGTTACGGAAACTCGAATGATACAGACTATAGAGTATTTCTCCCCCAATTTCTTGCAAATGTAAAAATTCTAGCCAAGTTTCCAGCACTTCCTCCACATCATATTCATCCACATTTATGAATTGAGATATCGCCTCGACAGAAACGGTTTCTTCTTGCTCGACTAACACTCTCAGCACACCTAACTCAATTTCCGACAAACCCTCACCAGCCATTTTTTGCCACAAACTCTGGTAATATTCCTCTAAACTAGCAGGCAAATTCCGATCCCCCCCTTCCCAAGGGGGGTTAGGGGGGATCAACTCACCCCCTTCCCAAGAGGGATTAGGGGGGATAACACCCAACACCCGACTCAAATACATAAAATTATCCCCGCTTGCAGCCACAAACTCCCGACAAAATTCTGCTTCACTCTGATAATTTTCAGCAACCCAAGATTTACAGCAGTTTCGGAGTTAGTGAGGTACAGATTTTTAGGACTTTAGGCAACAGGCACTATTGCTACAGGCAACAGATAATTAATTAAAGTGTACCTCACCATCCTAAAAAGTGCTGTAATATTTGCTCCGACTTCGGGAATTGCCAAATAATGCTCAATGTATGCTCGTGCATCTTCCCGGTTTTGTTCCGGATATTCTTCTAAATTCAGTGTTTCCGCAGGAGTTTCAATTAATAAACCAGACTTTGCTCTCAAAAATGGTCTGCGGGCGAGGAGGAAATAGACTTGTTTCGGCAAATATCTCGGCAGGTAGAATATATTAGAGTCTCGTGGTTGACTTTGGCGATCGAGGTTGTCGCATCCATCCACAACTACGATTAATTTTTCCTCTGCTGTGAGGTTGTCGCTAATTTTCTGGAGTAATAGAGATAGATACCAACTGCCTTCGGTAACGTTATCGGGAAGGGTGGGGTTTTGGCCGTCTATTTTTTGGATGAGTTGGGTGCATAAGGTGATGAGAAATTCGTCAGCGCGGTTTTTGCCCTCAACTTCCACAGTGTAATAAACAGTTTGGGGGTTTTGGATGGTGTAGTTGGCGAGGATGGCACTTTTACCGCTACCGGGGGAACCGATGAGAGTGAAGTATCCGTGGTTGTGATTTTGGAGGAAGTTGTTGATGGTGGTAGAGATGAGGGAGCGATCAACATAATTCTCGGTTTTTTGTTGAATGGGTAGTGCTGTATATGTAGTGATAACTTAATTAAATTATTAATTTCTGATACAATTATCCCAAATATTACTTGATAATTTGTTGAAAAATATAGCGCTAATTATTAGGGTTAGGACATTTATAAATCCTGAAACCCTTTGACAGTTTACTATTCCCTATTCCCTATTCCCTAGCGCTATAAAATTTTAATTATGGAGGCGATCGCCTCCATAATAGATCCAATTATGTAGTCATCAAGATTTTAGCCTATTGATTGTGAGGTTGTTGAACCGGATTTGATATTATTCAGTTTATTCAACAAATCCCTTCTTATATATGACTTTCAACTAGCTTGTCACCCCGTTAGCTAATGGTTATGTTTAATTTGGTTTAGGACAACTACCTAAACCCCAATCTACATATAAATCACAGGGATCTGTCTCCCGTAACCAAGTAACAAATCTTTTATAGTCTGCAACCGTGTGAATTCCTACACAACCAGCAGTACCGTAGAAAGGAGGATGATTCCAGTCAATATGAATTTCAATCCCACTTCTTCTTGTGTAATTGGGTCCTTTGTAATCTATGGGAACAGTAACAGGACCTATACCTTTATTAAAAACAGCACCATAATACTTATCTTTGCCACCAGCCCATACAATATTGTTAATGTACCATTTACCTTCAGGAAGTGGTGTCATAGACATTGGAATACTATCTATTCCTTTACGGAAAAGTTGTTTATTACGTTGTCCTGAACAAACATTGAGACTATCTTTTACTTTTCCATTCTTGATATATTCCAAAATCAAGATATACAAACCATAACGATCTTTGCGATTTGTTTTGGTTAATCGAAGATATGTTCCTTGTGGAGGAGGAGAAATATCATCATCTTCTTTTTTTGTACCCCATAATTTAGCCCATGTCTTCGGTCCTACCTTGCCATCAGCTTCTCCTGAACCAAAAACATCAGCTTGAAAACTTCTGACTGCATCATCAGTACCACTACCAAAAATACCGTCAATTTCTCGTTTGTAATAACCTAAATCTTTGAGACGCTCTTGCATTTCTTGGATATCATGTCCGGGAGCATTTTCATCACTCATTCCTTTAATTAGCAAATCTTGTTCTAATGTTGGTGGATTTTCAACACTAGAAAATAATGTTTGGGTATGCCCAACAAACTCAATTCGCTTTCCATCTGGAATTTTTTCCCCAACAGATGCGATGTGAAATTTTTTAGCTTTGGGATATTGGTTTAAAAGATTGGTTAAATCTTCTTTTAGATTACTTTTAACAGTGACAATTTCTACTACTTTATCTTTATTGTAGGCAACAACTACCAAGTCTTCTCCTTCTGGATATCCTTTAAGCCAAGTCACGGAATGTTCAACTGATGGTTCAAAATCAAGAGTCGTTCCAAAACCATCTTTTTTACGAAATAAGAGTTCTTCGTCTTTACGACGATTAGTTAGCCCTTTTAATACTTGTCTTACTCCATCTACTGTGGCTTTATTCCAACGTTTAAACTCCGATGCCGCCCCTTCATAATCTTTTTGATTGAGTTTACGACGTAAGGTACTATTTTTAAATGCCCCTATTCCTACATTATAAGCAAAAGAAACTAAAGCATCAAACTGATTTTGATTAATCTCAACACTAATTAGTTGAGTAATAGCATCAGCTTTTTCTTGACATTCATAAAGGAGAAAGCCTTCTGCTTGTTGATCTGTAATTCTGTCATGTTCTTTAACTTTTCGTCTATCAGGATCAGGATATACTGTTGTGCCATATCCGATAGTCCAAACACCAGCAGGACATCGGTATGCACTAAGCTTACATCCTTCCCATTTTTTGATTAAGTCTATACAGTTTTGTGAAATTTTCATGGTAATTTCTCCAAAATTAAACATCCAATAGACCTCTCCGGAAATTGGGATTTTACACAGGTTGTTACAGGAGTTTTTGTGAATTATCGGAGATGTCTAATCTGTTCATTCCGTAACTGTAATTAAGTGCCAACTCACCTGCAATCACAAACTAGATAACCAATTTACGCCATTTCAGCCTTCATTACTTATTAAAAATAGTTGATCAAAGGTGTAGCATACTTTTCTAGGTAAGGAGTTGAAAGTATTGCTACAAAAGACTTATAGAATTAGTTGGCACGCTCATTGCAGTTTCTCTAGTTTTAGCCCAATTAAGCCAAAATTCGATATCCACCTTTCCAACGAGCTTTAAACTCTGATTCAGATATTTTAGAGTAAGCTCCATAGGTGTTGGTGTAGTTAGAAGTAACTGTACCATAAGGATCATGAGCAGTGAAGGTATCGCTATTATATGCAATTAGCACAATCACATGACCACCACGAGGATTCTTAACAAGTCCACGGTGAAGTATGTTACAAACAACGGGGAATCCTGTTGTTAATAAATCTTTGACAAAAGGTAAGTCACTATCAGTCATCCATTTAGTAGAATAGCCATAAGCTTTAATCGCTTTGGTTTGTATACCATGATAAATAGTATCGCCATAATAAAGAACTGTACGCAGATATTCATCATCACCACTTAAGCCATCTTTACCAGTCGCTCGCATCAACCAGTCAAGGTACATTGCATTTGAACTACTATTGCAAGTACGATCAGGCATTCTGTAATTATCACGTTGGCTATAGTAGTAAGTTTTAGTTTTTAGGTCTGGATTATCAGAATATCGTTTCAACCTCTCTATTTGACGATTAACCGCATCACTGTGTATATCATTTAGCAACAAAGCAATACTATCAGGCCCAATTAAGTCATAATGAGCTCGGTAGTGTTTAATCTTAAATTCCTTGAAGGCTTCTATGGTAAATCCACCGACAATACCATCTACCTCTAAACCGTGACCTTTTGTATTAAGTAAAGTTTGTAGTTCTTTTGCTAATTCTTTACTTAAAGTAATTATTGGCCTTGCTTCTGTAATTTCAGTTTGTAAACTCATCTATGAACCTCCTTGTAGAAAATCTTGGATGATTTTTAGTGAGAAAGGACTAAACTGAATTGGCGTAAATAGAAGGTAGGTGCGACTTCTTATATACCATCATCTTAACAATCAAAAATTTCAATTACAGCCAATTTGATAAGTAAATTTACTTAACTACACTTATCTTAATTTCCTTGTCTAAATATCAAAACATTAAAACCATACATACCTTGATATATCTGATTTTGAGGATGATTTCTTACCATAAAGACTAACAGATTTAACCTAATGTTGTTGATAATAATCCTGCAAACCATCAGACAATTCCCTCAAACTCAAATCTGGATAATAACCCTTAGCAATATCTGGCAACACATAACGCAGATACATTAAATTATTTTCACTTTTGTCTGCCACCTGCTCGATAAAATCTTCCTTTAGACTTATTGCAGAAGTCAGGGGATAGGGAATAGGGAATAAAATTGTTGATTTCGTGTCTTGAATTGATTTTATTTTATTTTTTATTTTTGGATATGTCTAATCTAATTGTGTCATCCCCACTCCTGGAGAAACACTCAAACGTTTGTTCTCAAGTTCATAAGGTCGCCTAGTCAAGAAAAAATAAACCCCATCTGGTAGCGTCGTGGGAAAATCAAGAATATTACCGCCTCCAGTTGGCTCCACCTCATCCAAAGCATCAACCACAATAACCAACTTTTGCCCCTGAAGATTTTCACTCACCTTTTGCAGCAAAGCAGACAAATTAACCTTATCCGTATTTCCCAACTCGTAGCGTCTAGTTAATTGTTTGCGGATACTTTCCAGAAAAAGTTCTGGTCTATTACGACCATCTGCGCGAATATTGAAATGACAGGGAGACTTATGGTCATAAACATATTTAGCAGCAATAGCACTTTTCCCCATCCCCGCATCCCCTACCACAGTAAAATAACCATTAGAATTTTTATTGATAAAATTCCCAAATTCCTTAAACACAAATTCCCGACCACAAAAACCCTTAATTTTTTCCATAATTAAAGACTTAAATTCTGCCGGATATTCGTCAAAATTCCAATCTGGATAAGGGCGAAATTCTGGAGATTTAGTCCGCTTCGCCACATCAATAAAAACTCGACCAAACTCTTCTAATTCTGACCGAATATTAATCTGGGATTCTTTTATCTCATTTCCCAATGTATTCCAGTCCTTAAATTCCCAGTTCAGAAATTTATCCACTTCATTGAAGAAACTAATAGGAGAATTAGCAGAATACGCATTCCAAAAAGCATTTTTTATTTCTTTCTCCCGAAAAAGCTTCAAAATTGGCTCATCCTTACCCACGCCATATTCCACGAAAGCATAAACATAAACCCCATCAACATCTTTCGGAGGTTGTGTGGGGTCAAGTTTTAATTCTTTTAACTTTTTGATAACAATTTCATTTCTTTGAGCTACAGGAAGAACTTGATTTTTAGCAACATTAGTAATTGCTTTAAAAACTTGATCTAGCATGAAAATTAAACCTCAAGTTAAGAATAGCAAATCAAAAAAGTTTTTGTTTATAGTAGGGCTTAAGCAATATATATGACTTCGGGCTAAAGCCCTACTACGAGCTTCTAAACTTCTAACTTCTAACTTCTGACTTCTTAAGATGCTGCCCAGTGACTAAACCACTTTCTTTTCTTATCTTTATCTGCCATCGATCCTTTCACACAAAATTCACACAAAATTTTATTCTGATTCCTAACTCCTAACTCCTGACTCCTGACTCCTTTCTTACAAAACTCCTTTAGAACTAGGAATTTCCCCAACTCGCCTGGGGTCAATTTCCGTTGCCATCCGTAGAGAACGGGCAAAAGCTTTAAACCCTGCCTCAATAATATGATGAGAATTAATTCCAGCCAACTGCCGAATATGCAAAGTCATCAAACTATTATTAGCAACAGCCACAAAAAATTCCCGCACTAACTGAGTATCATAAGTACCAACCCGTTGAGTAGGCATTTCCAAACCATAACTCAAATGTGGACGACCAGAAAAATCTAAGGCCACCTGAACCAATGCTTCATCCAAAGGAGCCAGAAAATGACCAAAACGGACAATACCCTTACGATCGCCCAACGCCTGCTTTAAAGCCTGGCCCAAAGTAATCCCTACATCCTCATTAGTATGATGGTCATCAATTTCAATATCTCCCACAGCATGAACATCCAAATCAATTAGTCCATGAGAAGAAATTTGATGCAACATATGGTCTAAAAAAGGAATCCCAGTATTAGCCTTACAATTACCCACACCATCAAGATTAAGACTAACAGTCACATCAGTTTCCCCTGTGGTTCGTTTCACCGAGGCAACTCTAGCAGGCAAATTCAAATTTGCTGGAGTAGATGAAGAAGGGCGATCGCTTATCTGCATAATAAAAATATAAAAATAAATTTTAAATTGTAATTTTTTAGTAGCACAGACTTCCAGCCTGTCCCCACTATTTTTATATGTATCAGTCTAGTAGGTTGAGAATTACGAATAATCAAACTCTAATCTCAACCTACCAAACCCAACTTTAACTTAAGTCATTCAGGAAACTTTACTAATGGACTGACACATATTCAATGGTGAGTTACGACAGATTCATAAATACCTTTCACAGTCTAAATTTTAGCTGTCTTTTCATGTCCGCTCTTAGCGGAAACGCACCCTACAAATTTTGCTTACTTTCTTCACTTCTGAATTCTAAATTCTAAATTCTAAATTCAATTACATTCCCATAATTTCATAACCAGCATCCACATATATAACCTGACCAGTAATTCCACTCGCCAGATCGCTACATAGAAAAGCAGCAGTATTACCAACTTCAATTTGAGTCACAGTTCGACGTAATGGAGCTACTTGTTCCACATGATGAATCATATCCAAAATACCACCCACTGCCGAAGAAGCCAAAGTTCTAATTGGACCAGCAGAAATAGCATTTACCCTAATATTTTTCTGGCCAAGTTCCGCTGCCAAATAACGCACATTCATTTCCAAAGCGGACTTAGCAATTCCCATCACATTATAATTAGGAACCACTCGTACACCCCCAAGGTAAGTCAGAGTTAGAATACTTCCTCCTTCGGTCATTAAATCTTTGGCATGAGAACTCAAATCAATCAAAGAATAAGAACTAATTTCCAAAGATCGAGTAAAACCTTCACGAGTAGTATTACTAAAATCCCCAGACAATTCGTCTTTACCAGCAAAAGCCAAACAATGAATCAAAATATCCAATTTGCCCCATTTTTCACCTACTTGGGCAAAAGTAGCCTTAACCTGCTCATCATCCTGAACATTACAAGGTAAATAAAAAGAAGGACTCAAAGGTTCTACCAATTCCCGAACCTTCTTTTCAAATCTACCTTTATCATCTGGTAGAAAAGTAACCCCTAAATTTGCCCCTGCTTGGTGAAGTTGTTGAGCAATACCCCAAGCAATAGAACGATTATTTGCAATCCCAGTCACCAGAGCATTTTTTCCAGTCAAATCTAACATAATACCATAAATTGTAGTAGAATCTTTAATTAGATAAAAACTTTAAAATTTAATTTTATTATGACAAATTAATGCTATAATCTTATACTGCATCTTTGCTATTTGGCAAAATAGCACCTATAGGCCATAATTTAAAATTAAATTTTTTGGTTTCATTGTGCTAATTTATCTCAAGTGTTGACAAAAAAGTAAAGTAAATCCTAAATATATAGCAATACCTTGCAATTTGATAGTATAACCTTTGCTCAGTTAGTGAGCTATTTGTTAAAAGATATAAAGAAAAATATATTTAAATAAGAGTGTAAGGAAATTGGTCGTGACGCATGATAGACCACTAGCATCTGTTTTCCGTAATATATCTGGTGGGTCATATCCACCAGTTGTAGAAACTTTTGAACGGGGCAAGACAATTTTTTTCCCAGGAGACCCAGCAGAGCGTGTCTACGTCTTAATTAAAGGCGCAGTTAAGCTATCCAGGGTTTATGAAGCAGGAGACGAAATAACAGTAGCCCTACTTCGGGAAAATAGCGTATTTGGAGTACTATCTCTAATTACAGGCCATAAGTCTGACCGTTTCTACCATGCAGTGGCATTTACCCCAGTAGAGTTAATATCAGTGCCAATTGACCAGGTGGAGAAAGCTCTGAGAGAAGATCCAGAACTGTCAGTTATTTTATTGCGTGGACTATCATCTCGAATCTTACAAACAGAGATGATGATTGAGACATTGGCACACCGAGATATGGGTTCAAGACTGGTTAGCTTTTTGTTAATCCTTTGTCGAGATTTTGGAGTTCCTAGTAAAGAAGGGATTACAATAGACCTAAAGTTATCTCACCAAGCAATTGCAGAAGCAATTGGGTCAACAAGGGTAACAGTTACTCGTCTACTGGGAGACCTCCGGCAAGATAGTATGATATCCATTCATAAAAAGAAAATTACAGTACATAACCCAGTGGCTTTAAGTCAGCAATTTACCTAATTTAACAAATTTGAAAATACTGTTAAGGATAGATTAAAATCAAGCTATAGATTAACAAAGTGTAACATCAACTGTAGGTGGTAAACTTCCAGTTAATACTAAGAATCTCAAAATGGTAACCTGAACCAAAATATTATTTTCTCTGTAAACCTTAATTAATTAATAAGTATAAACCTTACTTAACAGAAATCAGAGAAAATAATAGTAAATAAATTAAATAAATTAGTGCCTATTTTCAGTTTGGGCAAATATCCTGAGATGATTGATAAACTCAAGGAAATATTAAAATAACACAACTACCAGCAGCCGTTAATGACCGCCGGTATAATCTTAGTATTAGTAATTCTAGTTCTAGGCGGTGTAATAGCTAATATTAGCGATCGCCTAGGCACAAAAGTAGGCAAAGCTAGACTACGAATATTTCATCTTAGACCCCGTGATACTGCTGCTGTAGTTACTATAGTTGCTGGCAGTATTCTCTCAGCTTTAACTTTAGCCATCCTATTTGCCACTAGCAAACCATTAAGAAAAGGCGTTTTTAGAATAGATGAAATTCAAACAAAACTTAATGAAACTCGCAAAGAAGTCACAAAAGCTGAACTTGAAACAACTCGTATTAAAAATGAATTAGAAAAAGCAAAATATGATTTAGAATTAGCTCTAACTCAGTTAAATCAAGTTAATCAGTCTCTGGGCAAAGTGTTAATCCAAAAAACTGAAACAGAAACCCAACTAAAAATAACTCAAGACCAATTAAATCAAGTTCAAGCAGCAAAAGCTCGAACTCAAGAAGAACTAAAACAAGTTCAAGCAGCAAAAGCAAAAACTGAAGCTGAACTTAACTTAACTCAAAATCAATTGAAAAATATCATAGAACAAAAAGAAACTCTTAGCCAAGAAATTGAACAATTAGAAATAGAACGTCAACAACTACTAAAAAATTAGGTAGTAATTTATATTTAGTGATTTATTATGGAGAGGTCGAAAAGCTCAGGAAAGACTAAGAAATAAACCATCTGACTATAGCAATTCTATTTTATTCGTGTCAAAAATCTTGCCTTTTTTTGGTATGGAGTTTATTTCTAGTTTTTGAATTGTTACAAGCTATTTAGGATTCCTATAGATGCAATAAGCATTCTATCCATACCTACCTTAACTTTATTAGTATGGAAAATGAACACAAGAGATTTCGGGAGAATTAATAAATTGGAAGTGCCTTAAATGGAAATAGGGAATAGAAAATAAGTAGCTAAATAAAATTATTTGTATATATTAATGTTGAGTTATATTTATTGTCTCAAATTTAGTCACTTCTGCGAATTGAATTTCTGACTTCAGCTCTATCACTCCTGGCATAATATTAAAACAATTATTAACAGAAATTAGACATTATTAATCTGGTTATAAACAACAATATCAATATTCAAAAATGATTTTAGGATTTGACCCTGGTCGTGATAAATGTGGAATTGCAATTATGGATAAAAACAGGCAACTGCATTATCACCAAGTAGTAGAATCTAATAAAATTACCACAAAAATTACAAAACTAAATCAACAATTTGATATTAATTTAATTGTGATAGGCGACCAAACTACATCGGAAATCTGGGAACAACAACTCAAAAAGATTATCCCAGAAATAATACCAATAATCAAAATAGATGAACGTTATTCCAGCTTAGAAGCTCGCGATCGCTACTGGAAAATATATCCCCCTCAAGGATTTGTGCGTTTAATTCCACTAGGAATGAGAATCCCGCCCAAACCAATAGATGATATTGTAGCCATTATTTTAATCGAAAGATATTTAAACAGTCAATCTATATCTCTTAATCAAATTTAACATTATACTCAAATTCACAAACTGCGGTATATACTTAAAAATTTGTTGAATGATATGTATCAAAAAAATAATAATAACAGTATAATTAACAATAAATTAAGCTCCCCAAATTTATAATAATACTTTCACCCTCAATAACTAACTAATTACACGTCAAAATTATATTTAAAGAATAACAATCTAGCAAAATGTCAAGTAATAATAATATTTTGTAATACAATTAACTCCTTCTAAATTGATAAAGCTGTAATAACATATTAAGTAAGACTTAATAATTTAATTTATATAGATCGGGAAATTTTAGAGCCATGAAAGAACAAGAACTGCTCCAGCGATACGAACAAGGAGAAAGAGACTTTAGTGGCCTGAATTTAACCGGAGCTGACTTGAGAAGAGTAATTCTGATCGGAGTTAACTTCTCCAAGACAAATTTAACAGGAGCAAATTTAACTAGAGCTTTTCTCACAAAAACTCAATTCAATCAAGCATTATTGCACAGAACTAACCTCAGCTTTGCCAAAATGGGTGAAACTAGAATAGCAGATGCTGACCTCACAAAAAGCAATCTTAGTGGAGCTTTTTTAGTAAAATCAAAATTACCTAGAGCAAATTTAAGTGGTGCTAATCTTACAGGTGCTAACCTTCGACGAGCTAATCTATGGAGTGCTAATCTCTGTAGCGCTACTTTAGAATCTACTAATTTGCGAGAATCTAATCTTACAGGTGTTAACCTTAATTGGGCTAATATGTACGAAGCAAAACTAATGGCAGCTAGACTATTGGGTGCTCAACTTACAGGTGTTAATTTTAGAAGAGCTTACCTAAATGGAATAGATTTAAGTTCACTAGATTTGAATGGAGTTAACTTTACTGAAGCGAAGTTAAATGGAGCAAATTTGGAAGGGGCAAACTTACTAGCAACCAACTTCAGCAGAGCTTTAATGCGGAATATAAAATTAAATGGAGCCGATCTAACAGGGGCAAATTTAACACAAGCTAATTTAGTTAAAGCCAACTTGAATTGGAGTAAACTTTATGAAGCTGACTTGAGTGAAGCTGACTTGAGTGAAGCAACATTTATTGGCGCAAATATAGAAAAAGCAGAATTAGTTAATACAATTTTACCGGCATCAAAAAAATTGTCTTTTACTTTTGCTACTGCCAGATAATTCAGCTTTTGATTAAATTGAAAAAAAATTAACTAAAAACTCAGAGAAAAATCAAAAAAAAGTTATGAGTACAACTAATTATGGTGTTGTTTTCGTAAATATTGCTTCTCTAGATGAAGCCAATACTATTTCAAAATCTCTCATAGAAGCAAAATTAGCAGCTTGTGTAAATATCTTTCCAGTTCACTCAATTTATAGTTGGAAAGGAGAGTTATGTTCAGAAAATTCCTATAATTTATTAATTAAGACAGATTTAGATAAGTTTGACATCCTAGAATCAAAATTAAGAGAATTACATTCTGATGAAGTACCGGAAATAATTGCTTTACCAATCGTCTCAGGTTCTGCTCCTTATATGCAGTGGATTGCTGAACAAATTAAGGGTTGAGTTGCAGAAAATATGACTTAAACAAAGTTTGAGAATATTGATCTTTTAACGAGGAAAACAATCTATAAGCTGGTGATAGAGTAATATCAATTAGGAAAATATATTCTTGTATTGGTGCTTAAGGGAATGAAGAGACTATTGCCACATCCGCAATAAATAATAGAGGAAAAACTCAGACGTCTGAGTAACCAGAATTTTGGGAGCTTAAGGGAATGAAGAGACTATTGCCACATCCATAATAAATAATAGAGGAAAAACTCAGACATCTGAGTAACCGGGTGCTTCAGAAAAAGAGTAATTATGGCATCCAGAATAATCCAGGAAAAACTCAGACGTCTGAGTAATCAGAATTTCTGGGTGCTTCAGAAAAAAGAGTAATTATGGCATCCAGAATAATCCAGGAAAAACTCAGACGCCTGAGTAATCAGAATTTTTGGGTGCTTGATAAAATGAAAAGACTATTGCCACATCCGCAATAATAGAGGAAAAACTGAGGGAGTCTATGAAATGACATATTTCTTTGACTATTTTGGCATCCCTATCCTTTTGTCTTTTAGTTGTTTGCTATTTGAAGAAAGTATGAGGTAGTAAGTTCAAATATTCTACGCCTATAACCTTGCACATACTACCTTTCGAGCATAGCGACGATAAATATTTAACCAGAGATAAGATTAGATATACTTTACGGATTTAAGAGGTAATCAACTGTACTACCTAAGTATTAAGACTGGTACAGAAAAAGCCAATAAAATCATGAATCAAAACCGTATCCAAACCTATATAAATCTCATTCAAAAACTCTTAAGTACCCCCACAGAAAAAACAGCTCAAATCCTAGCAAGCAACCAAGAATTATTAGATAAAGGATTGCTCCAAACAATCACAATAGTGGCACAGAAATCAGGAGAAAAAGGAAACCAAAAAGTTAAAGAAATCCTACTCACCTTAGCAGTACAACTATCAGAAAAATTAGAAATCTCAATTACAGAAAATACCTCAGCAACAGCAACCCCTTTAGAGTATTTAGAATTCTTAACCCTGATATTACAAGCAACCCATGAAAGCAAAAACAATCCTCAAATTATTCACCCTATTTTGCAAGAAAACCTCAACAAACTAGACCAAGGTTTAGTAGAAACCTTAGAAACCTGGGCAACCTCAACTTTAAAAGAAATAAAACCAGAAGAAGCCGATCAAATTGCTCTAGATATAGTTAATTTTAGTAATCAGGTACAAGACTTTTCTTTTGGAAACAAAGCCAATAATTTAGAAATAGCAATTACTGGATATCAAACAGCATTAACTGTTTACGAAAATTCTTCTCAATCCCATCATTGGGTAAGCATTAAAAACAACCTTGGCACCGCCTACCTAAACAGAATCTATGGACAAAAATCTGAAAATATTGAACAAGCGATAGAAATTTATCAACAAATCTTGAACTTTATAGATAAAGAAAATAATCCTCAAGATTGGGGAATTACTCAAAATAATTTAGGCAATGCTTATAGCTGCAGAATTGAAGGAGATAAAATCAATAATCTTGAGGTAGCTATCGCTGCCTATCAACAGGCACTAGAAATTATTACCAAAGAAAACTACCCCCAAAAATGGGCAACTATTCAAAATAATTTAGCCAATGTCTACTTAACTAGAATTGCAGGAAATTTAGAGGAAAATCTTGAATTAGCAATAGACGCTTATCAACAAGCATTACAAGTTATTACTCAGTCAGAAAATTCTTTAGATTGGGCAATAACTCAAAGTAATCTAGCCAATGCTTATCTAAATAGAATTACAGGAAACTTAGAGGAAAATCTTGAATTAGCAATAGACGCTTATCAACAAGCATTAAATATTATTAACCAAGAAAATAAACCTCTCCACTGGGCAAAGATACAAAAAAATCTTGGTACAGCTTACTTAAATAGAGTTATAGGAAAAGTTAGCGAAAATCTTGAATTAGCAATTGCAGCTTATGAACAAGCATTAAAAATTTTTACTGTAGATAATCTCTTAGATTGGGTGATAATTTCAATTAATCTCGGTACTGCCTACCTAAACAGAGAAACAGAAAAAATAGCTGAAAATATCGAACTAGCAATTAAATTTTCTCAACAAGCACTGGAAGTTATTAATCCAGAAAAATTTACTTTATGGTGGGGAATTATTCAAAAAAATCTTGGAGATGCTTATAGTTATAAAGCCACAGAAGATATTGCTAATTTTCAGCAAAATATTCACTTAAGTATTAGAGCATATCAAGAAGCATTAAATATTTTTACTGTAGAAAGTTTTCCACTAGAGTGTCTACAAATTTCTCGAAAATTAGGAGATTTAGAATTTAAGCAAGAAAACTGGCAATTTGCTATTGAAAGTTATCAAATAGCAATTAATTTGCTAGAAATGACTCAAAGTTTGGCAAAAAGTGAATCATCTTACCAAGAAATTTTAGCCGAATCAATTTATATTTATGGCAATATCGTAGAGTGTTATGTCAATATTGGGCAGTACGAACAAGCATTAGAATATTTAGAAGCTTCCCGCTCTCGTCGTTTAGTAGAGTTAATGACTATTAATGACATTTATCAAGATGAGGAAAAGCCACCAGAAGTAAAAGAATATTATGATCTACAACAACAAATTAATCAGCTAAATTTTGATGTTAGTAGAATTAATAAACATACAACAGTAGGAAGTCAGTTTACTATCAAAGAAATTGAATCTGACAGTCTAGAAAAAATTTTCATATTGAGAGATAAACAGCAACAACTTTGGGAAAAAATTCGGAGTAGTAATCGTGTACTGGGAGAACAATTACAAGTTACACACTTAAGTTTTGCAGAAATTCAGCAGTTAGTTAAGGATGAAGAAACTGCGGTCATTGATTTTTATTCCACTATAAATAATACCTATATATTTATTCTGACTCAGCAGCAACTTACTGTTCATATTTGCCAAGGAGAAGGAATTGAAAAACTACAGAATTGGATACATGATAATTGGTTGAAACTGTATAGCAAAAATCATAATGAGTGGCATAATCAGATGGATATTTTTCTCTCAGAATTAGCAAATAGATTAGAATTAAATCAAGTTATTGAAGAACTAGCTGGGACGAAAGAATTAATTATAGTTCCTCATTTATATCTACATCAAATACCTTATGCTGCCTTACCAGTTATTAGAGAAAAAGAAACCAAATGTTTTTGCGACTACTTCCGTTTAAGAGTTGTACCTAGTTGTCAAATTCTCAGTTATTGTTCACAGCGAATGGTAATTTCTAATCCTCGTAAAATGGGAATTGTAGAAAGTACTATAAATAATAGGTTTTATACAAGATATGAATGCGAAAATTTAGCAAATATGCACTTAATCTCTCCCCAAAAACGTCTGCAATATAGCCAAGCAACAATTAATAATTACCAGAAATTTATTCAACAAGTACAAGTACTACACTCCAGTCATATTTATAGTGCAAATATGGTCAATCCTTTAGCATCAAAACTCAAATTATTTGATGGCGATCTACTTCTGAGTAAAATTTTTACTTGGCAGTTACCTGAATTATTTGATGTATTTCTTTCTAGTTGCGAAATTAATCTTAATCAAACTGAAATTTCCGACGATATCCTCACATTTGCTACTGCTTTTCTTAGTGCTGGTGCCCGTCATGTAATTAGTTCATTATGGTCAGTGGAAGATTTAACTACAGCATTATTTTGCCTTTTCTACTATCAACATCGCCAAAAATATAAGCGTTCAGAAGCATTACAAAAAGCCCAAAATCAACTTCGATATTTAACAGGAATTCAACTTAGTAATTATAAAAAACAATTAGAAGAATATCTAGAGCAATACATGAAACACGAAAATCTAGAAAAAATCCAACAAGAAAAGGAACAGTTATCATGGTTTTGTCAGCAAAATTTTCCATTTATTCATCCTTATTATTGGGCAGGTTTTATTTCTCAAGGTATTTCTTGAAGAAAGAAGAAAGGAAAAATCCATGAGGATACTTTCAGAAACCGCTCCGCCTCTACAAACCCCAACCAATTCTAGAATAATGCGAGTGATACTGAGGTATTAAATCCATAAAAGAAAAGATAAAATAGAATCTTTTCTAGCAGAGATGTTTACTAAAAACATCTCTACTTCTCTAATTAACTAGCTATCAGCTTTTGGTATTTCCATGCCGGAATGCTCCACTAACAGCTATCAACTAAAAACCGGAACATTAAATTAGAATAATAATTTATAGCAAATATTGACCAAATCGATATTAGTTAAAGAAGAAAGACAGAAAATGGCTAGAAAAAAAGGTAGATATTTTGCCAAATAATTACAACAATTTTCAATCTTTATAAAGTACATATTTATAGATTTTAGTAATACATAATACCAGGCGTGATAAATTTTTGTAGCAAAAATTTAAGTTAGAGCTATTGAGTCAGGATACAGGAGAATCGAGTCAGAATAAATAGTTTAAATATTATTTATTGGCTTGAATATTCCTTTTTAATCAAAGGCAAACCCGATCAAGTTATTTTATTGACCCTGATTACACGATTACTATTAGGACATTCTCACTCTTCTCAAATTTAGTCCATATTGGGAATTTAATTTATGACTTCTAACTTCTGAGTTTTATAAATAAATACTATGTAGAAATATTCTTTAAAACTGCTATAAACAACAATAATGTACCAATCAATAATTCATTTAACAGATATAATTTTTTCAAATTATTGTCACTTCAAAGGTTTATATATGTTGATAAAGGATAGCTTTACCTTGTCTCTTCCCAGAATCTATCCACCCTCTTTTTTCTAAGTCACCTAATCTGTTAAGAGTCGTTATATATGCAGGAGAACAACCGAATAATTCTGCGAGTTCTCGTGCAGTTTTTAATTCTTTCCCCTCATCGTTAAATTGATTTTTGTTTACTTCTTTTTTATCAATTATTTCTGTGATTAATATTTTTTCGTCTTGATATTTATCGATAAGTATTTCACTTTTATTTCCTATATTTATCAATTTATCATTATCTTTATTAGTAACTAATTCTTCAGCATTATCTATTTTTTTGATTCCTTGAATTAACTTTTTTTCTATGTATTTATCTATATAATTATCCAATTTATTTCCTATGTACTTTCCTATTTCTGCATCAATTTTAGTTTCCAAAGCAACTGATAAAATTGTTTGATAATTATTTATTTTTTCTGCTAAATAAAGCTCAACTAACAACTGTAGAACTTCTGATATGGAAGCACAGTTATCCTTGCACTTTACTTGGAGACGTTCCCACTTACTACGAGCTAATTGAAAATTCACCTGAATTCTATCTTCTCGATCATTGTTAGACATATTCACCAAATACCTAGGTAAAGAGATAAATTCAACCATTTCATTTATGGCTTATTGCTTGACAGTATAGAGTCATCTATCTAGTGATTATGGTACTATTTCTAATTATAGACAAAAATTATAAAAGTTATAAAAAAATTATAGAAAATTTTTCTACCTACTTAATTGAGAAAATTTATTTTCTTCAGATTAATTACTTAAGAATTTTTATCAATAAAACCACTATGATTTACTTTTTAAGAAAGTCTCTGATTAAAGATATTAAAGATATTAAAGTTATCATCACTACCCTTCAAATTTGATAGCTTTTCATTAATTGATAATGAATAATTACCTATGTTTAAAACTGTAACGCAATTAAATCTAAAGAAATAAGATTTCTTTGATCGAAGAAAGATTGGATATGGCGTACTTCGGAGCAGCTCTGCATTCAGAGGGAAACCTCGCCATCCCATCCTAAGGTCATGCCCCGCATTCATTTCGGCCAGAGCCTTTTCGCTGCGCGAGATATAAAGCGGAGCTTTGCGCTAGGAAAACGACCTCTCTCTTGGTCGATGGAGATGGCGAGGTTTCCTCGCCATCTCTCGACCGCTTTTTCTGCTTACAAGCAGAGCCTTTAAACCTTTGGGAATTAATTATTAATTATCCATTATCAATTATCCATTGGTAAGTACCTGGATAGAAATATTTACATACTGGGTTATTGCCAGATAAAGGTTTTAGTTTAAATTTTGTGTAATTAATTTTGTCTACCTACTTGGCTTGAGAAAACAATTGCTGTGTAATTGCCTTTAAAACCCCACACACTTCATCTGGAGTTTCTATAATTTGTTTAGTTGGAATTCCAGGAAAAAGATTGCATTATTCATCTAAAACCTTCTTTAAGACAAATAATACCAGTTGCTCTTCGTAATTTTATCTATAATATGTATCTATAAAAAATTATTGAGGAAATATATCAATAAATTTGTCAAAAAATCTATTTAGTAAAAAAAATTAGCATTTAAGCAATAACTAATTTAAAAATAAACTTCCAGTTTCCTCAATTAACAAACTAGACTTATCTAAATTGAAATCATTAGTTTCAGTCATAATCAGCTCTAAAATCCCCTTTTCAGCAATGAACTGTGGTTTGATCAATAAAAAGCCTCCCTTCTCCCGATAGAAAGTAATATTCACAGGCACTTTCAATGTCCTTAAAATTACTTCAGATTTTCCTGACAACTGGCGTTGTGTGGTATCTCCAATTACTTCATAGGAAATTTTACTAGCAGTTTTATTTGTGAGTTTAATATTGACAAAACCATTCACAGGTTTGATAATTCCAAGAGGCAATTGTCTTTCTCCAGCTAAAGGAGCTGTTGAGCCATTAACAATTGATTGCTCAGAAGGCTGACTTGGCTGACTTTGAAAAGTATTTGATGGTAATACGGTCGAAGAATTTTTTTCTTGAGAAGGGGATTTAGGTATAGGAGAATCAAAACGAGGCAACTGTGCTAGGCTGATTGTAGGCCAAACTATACTTAATAGCAATATAAGTATAGGTCTATAAATTGCAATCTTTAGTCTAGTATTTACCTTGAATAACTGATTAAGGAACTGCATAATTATTTGCCTAAATAATCTAATATTTGTTATTAGTTAAATACTTACTATTATATCAGGAAAGTGTTATATTAAAGAGCCTATGAAAAGTTACGATTGGATTGTAGTTGGGGGTGGTATAACTGGAGCTGCTCTTAGTTATGAATTGGCAAAAAAAGGTTTTGCTGTAGTCCTGTTGGAAAAATATTCTAGTTTAAAAGGTGCAACTCGTTATAGTTATGCTAGTTTACCCTACTGGTTTGGTACTACAGATTTGACCAATCAACTTTTTCAAGAAGCAAAAGAACGTCATCATTATCTATCTGAAGAATTAGAAGCAGATACCCAATTTCGAGAGTTAGATTTATTGCTAACTATAGCCCCAGAAGATGATCCAGAAAAAATAGCTGCTGGCTTCAATCACTACAATACTGTACCCCGCCTAATAAGTGTTGAAGAAGCCTGTAAAATGGAACCCTTACTAAATAAAGAAGCGATCGCAGGAGCCCTCGCTATTACCCACGGTCATGTTTCTCCAGAAGCCATAACTTTAGGATACTGTCAAGCATTTACGAGGTTAGGAGGTCAAATTGAAATTGCAGAAGTAACTGGATTAGTCAAAACTGGCGATAATGCAACCCATCGCTACCCCCAAGAAATAACTGGAGTCTACACCACAGACAAAACTTATTACGCAGCTAATGTTGTTATTTGTGCAGGTGGAATTTCCCGTAACTTCCTAAAGTCAGCAGGTATTTCTACCCGTGTTTATTTCACTCATGCTGAAATGTTAGAAATTCCTCCTGTTGATTTACTACTACATACCACTGTGATGCCAGCAGTAGAAAAACGTTTTCAATGTGAAACTGCTACCAGTACAGTTGAGTTCGAGCAAATGTGGGATGAACCTGGTCACGCTTTTGTACCATTTAGCTTAGATGCTGGCGCAATTCAATTTAAAAACGGTAGCATTAGAATAGGTCAAATTTCCCGCGTACTCACTGATCCCTACGCTAAAGTTGATGCTGTTCAAAGTGAAGTTGCTATGCGAGTAGAGATAGGAAAAGTTTTACCTGCATTAGAAAATTTACCAGCAACCTGGCATCACTGCTTAGTAGCATACAGTGCTGACGACTTACCTCTCATCGGAGCTATTCCTAATCGAAAAGGAATACATATTTTTTCTGGCTTTAGTAGTCCATTCGCATTAGTACCTCCCCTAGCTAAAAGATTTGCTAATTATGTAGCAGGGGAAAATGATGAGATTATCCAGCAATTATCTCCCAGTCGCTTTCTCTAGTTCATTAGTTCTCCTCATACCTATATCTTTAAAATATATTTTTTATATCCTTACCTAAATTCCGTAATTCTTTTACACTACATTGTAGTATAAATATAGATACACAATCAAAAATAAATACAAATCAAATATGCCATACAAAAAACTAAACCTCTCAACCCCAAAACCAGTATTGTCTTGGGCAAATCATCCCCTAGAGCATCAAGAACACAAAATGGCTAAAAATGTAGCATCCTTACCATTTGTTTTCAAACACGTTGCTCTAATGCCAGATGTACATTTGGGTAAAGGTGCATTAGTGGGTTCTGTTATTGCCACAAAAGAAGCAATTATTCCTGCTGCTGTGGGTGTAGATATTGGTTGTGGAATGTGCGCAGTCAAAATGCCTTTTCTTGGCGAGCAACTAGAAGGCAAACAAAAAAAAATCAGACAAGATATAGAAGCAGCTATTCCTGTAGGATTTTCTGACAACAAAGAAATAGAAAAATCTGTCACTAATTGGCAAAATTGGAGAGAGTTTAAAGAATTACATCCAGGAGTAAAAAATCTAGAAAGTAAAGCTCTCAAACAAATGGGTTCTTTGGGTGGAGGCAACCACTTCATCGAACTTTGTCTGGATACAGAAAACAATGTTTGGTTAATGTTACACTCAGGTTCTCGTCACATTGGCAATAAATTAGCTCAATGTCATATTAACACTGCCAAAGAATTAGCAAAATTGGCAGATACAAAATTGCCAGATTTAGACTTAGCCTACTTTGTAACTGGTACACCAGAATTTGCAGCTTACTGGCGCGATCTACAATGGGCGCAAAATTATGCTCGGTTTAATAGAGATGTAATGATGGCTCGTTTTAAGCGAATAGTTGAAAAGCACTTAGCAGGAGGTAAACCAACAAAACCCCTATTAGAAGTTAACTGTCATCACAATTATGCTGAGAAAGAAGTGCATTTTAGTGAAGAAGTTTATGTAACTCGTAAAGGTGCTGTGCGAGCGCAGAAAGAAGATTATGGCATTATACCTGGTTCAATGGGAGCAAAATCTTTTATTGTTAAAGGCAAAGGAAACCATGAAAGTTATTGTAGCTGTAGTCATGGCGCTGGCAGATTGATGTCTCGAACTAAAGCTAAAAAGAGTTTTTCTGTTGATGATTTAGTTAAGCAAACTGAGGGAGTAGAATGTCGGAAAGATGGAGGTGTTATTGATGAAATTCCTGGTGCTTATAAATCTATTGAAGAAGTAATGAACCAGCAAACTGACTTAGTAGAAGTTGTGGCAACTCTTAAACAAGTTGTTTGTGTAAAGGGGTAATTTTTCTCTTCTACCAAGAAAAACCAAAAAGCCTGTTTCTCAGATTTGAGAAACAGGCTTGAATCAATAATAACCTTGGCATTCAGTCTCCTCAAAAAAATTGGACTGATTAGGGAAAAGATATCAATAAATCCTCAAAGAACAAAACACCTTTCCCAGATATCAGAAAGATGCTTTGTTAAATATTACCCTGGCATTGAGCTATTTTCACATGGGGCTACCCCCAAAGTATCTTCGCC
>NZ_JBNHER010000318.1:0-10565 GCF_050015975.1 Dapis purpurea BLCC-M126
GGCTTTAAACCACAATTATTTAATTAACAATTAATAATTAATAATTCGGTAAGAAGGAAGAAGGCTTAAAAGCTGGAAAAAACTTAAATTTTCTGTAGATATTTACCCTAACTTTTACACAAACGATACCAGCGGACATGATATTATCCGTTGCCTGTAGCAATAGTGCCTGTTGCCTAAAGTCCTAAAAATCTGAACCTCACTAACTCCGAAACTGCTGTAATCAGGACTTATATCATGTCCGGTAGCATCGGTATTGTAAAAGGGTAATAATTCAGAATTTAGAATTTAGAATTCAGAAATTTGGGATGAAAGCTTTAGTATTCTTAGAATTAAGGGTATTAACCCCGAAACAACTTAAATTTCCTGTAGATATTTACCCTTTGGTTTACACGCTCCGATACCAGCGGACATGATATTACCCATGAGGTACGAAAAATTAGAATTTGAAATGGCTATCCGTTCCGGACTGCTGCACAAAATCTGTCGGTCCCAATGACGAAAATACCTTGCACTGCTTCATTAATTATCAATTATCCATTATCAATTATCAATTAATGAATTTGGTATCCAGTAGAAAATAATAATAAATTACGACAAGCTCCAGATATAATGGTAATATTTGGAGTGGCAAAATAAGACCGGGATTCTTATCAGCAATGGAAAGAAAATAACATTGCTCCACAGGTGGTATTTGAGATTCTTTCTCCAGGAAATACAGTCAAATAAATGAACCGCAAACTATTATTTTATGACCGCTATGGAGTCGAAGAATATTATCTTTATGACCCTCAAAAAAATAGTTTGACGGGATGGTTGCGTTCGGAACCTTAGCTGGAAATAATTGATGAAATTAATAGTTGGGTTTTACTAAGGTTGGGTATAAAGTTTCAGCTAACAAAAGAAACATTAATTTTGTATCGCCCTGATGGGCAACCGTTTACAGATTATATTGAAGTTCAGCAACAATTAGAGGTATTAGAAAGTCGGGTTTCAGAAGCAGAAAGTCGAGCAACTGTTGCGGAGGAACCCGCGAAACGCTTAGAACATTTATTGCGAGAAGCGAGTATCGATCCTAATGAGAATGAATAGGTTAAGTTTTTGGATAAAATAGAAATAGGTGATGGGTGTATGGGGCGGGTTTATCCCATCAAATTTTTGATATCATTAATTTAACGCTGAACCCGCCCCTACTATTCCCAAATTTGTAGGGTGCGTTAGACGACTAAAATTTATACTGTGAAAGGCATTTAATAATCAATTGTAACACATCATTGAATATGTATCAGTCTACTACTGAATTTTTTTACTTTTCTATATAAATAGTTTGAAGGAATTTTTTAATGAAAATAAAAACATTTTTGCATTTGACTTTTTACAGTATATTTTGGGTCTGGAATGTAGCATTTTTAGGAATCGTCTATTTCTGGATTTTACCAAGTATTGGATACTCTTTAATTGAGGCTACTTTTTCCGGTTTAATCCCTAATCAATTTTTGATTACTTTCATGGGCATAATAGCAATTCCCACTATTTGTACTATCTTTGGTGGCTGGCGTTTTCGTAAACAACCTATACAATTAATTCGGTTATTTTATGGTGTAGAAGCACCTTTATTTTTACTATGTTTATTGCGTTTATTTGTGCTGCGAGAACTTACCGAAGCTAGCACTTTAATTTTAGGGACAATATTAGTTAGTATTATCGCATTTTCTCTGGAACTTTTATATGGTTATGTTAATAGAAGTCCGTTAGTATCATGGTTACAATTATTTGCCCACACTCTGATGTTATTAACTGGTTTATATGTGGGAATATTAATGCTATTTTATGCTGTGCCAGTATCTGTAATGTTGTTACGAGAATTTTTTTCATTTTACTGGCTTAAAGGAATTATTTCTGAGTTAACTTACGCTCCTACCTATGCTTTTACATTGGTTTTATCTTTATTTGTATTAGCTTTATCAACAACTTTATTTGTCTTTATGCCTTCAGCTATGGCCAGTTTATACGTTCATTCTGGGCAAAAAATATTGAGAATGTTCGCTTTGCAAAATGGGCATAAACCTACATTTCAAGGAGCTGTAGCTGTGATAATTGCCTGGATGATTCTGTTTGTTTCATTTCAACAACAACCCCAAGTTGTAGCTTTTCAAATGTTAGATTTACCAGTCAGAAGTCAGAGCGATCGCCAAGAACTTTTAGCCAATTCTAATTTAATTAGAGATGGATTAGTTAATGCTTATTTATCCTCATATCGTTATCTAAGTACGGCTGCCAGAAGTAACCAAATTCGCATCATGTACAGAAGCACATTTGGTTTACCAGAATCAATTAATCAAACATTACAAGATTACTTCAATCATCTTATGTCACCTTTCTTATATAAAGGTTCTGATAAACATAAAGAAAAGGCAGCAAAACTCTACAGTAATTTTTTCGATACGCCCATTCAAAAAGGAGAACAAAAAGCTATTCTTAATGCTCTTCAGTCAACAGCTAATGTAGATGAAGTTAAGGCAGGATTATTAAATATTGGGGAACAAAAAGTCTGGCTAAAAAACCAAGAAATTAATGTTACAGAAAATGGAGATTGGGCAGATATAGAACTATATGAAATTTACGAAAATCAAACCTTTGAGCCCCAAGAAATTCTCTATTATTTTACCCTCCCAGAAAGTGCGGTTATTACAGGTATTTGGTTAGGGGATACCGACAACCGCGCCCAACGTTTTCCTTTCAAAGTTTCCCCCCGTGGTGCAGCACAAAAAGTCTATAATTCCCAAGTAAGAAGAGAACGTCCAGTCGATCCTGCACTGCTGGAAAAAGTAGGACCTCGCCAATATCGTTTACGAGCATTTCCGGTACCAGCAAAGTTGTCAGTAGGGGAACGAAAAAATAACTCAGAAAGACCAACAAAAATGCACTTGTGGTTAACTTATCAAGTAATGGCAAAAGATAATAGTTTTGCTTTACCGGAGTTGACGGAAAAACGGAATATTTATTGGAATAAAGACACCAAACGAATTTACAATACCAAGTCTGTAAGAAGTGATGGAGAAGCATGGTTGCCACCGAGTCTTCCCGCAGTTGCCCAAACAACTCCACAACAACATCAGATAAATTTTGCCAACGGATATCAAATTTCTGCTCAACCCTTAGTAACGCCAGAAAAATTTTTACCAGAAAGCGAACGGTTTGCAGTAGTTGTGGATACTTCCTACAGCATGAGAACTAAAACTAAAGAACTAAAACAGAATATTGACTGGTTGGTGGCAAATGGTTTGGGAGACCTGAGTTTTGGCAACGGTGATGCAGATATATATTTGACTGATGTTGGTTTTCCACCGGAACGCATTGATGATATTAGTCAGTTTGATGCTGAGAAAGTTACATTTTTCGGTACGCTCCAATATCAAGAAATGCTCGAACAATTTCTCCAGTTACAAGGGGATACTCGCTACAATGGAATAATATTGGTTACTGATGAGGGTAGTTATGAACTTTCCGATAACAGTCAAGAAATGCCCAACTTATCTGCTCCTTTATGGATGTTGCATTTGGGGGCGATGCCACCTGCTTATGATGATGCTACATTAAAATTGATACAAAAAAGTGGGGGTGGTGTGGCGACAAAACTTACTGAAGTATTCCAACAAGTGACGGCAAAATCAAAATTAGGAAAATCAGTTGTTAGTGTGGCAGATGGGTATGCTTGGTTTATGGAAGAAAAATCTAGTGAGGAAACAATAGAAGATAATTTCGCTCCTCTGGCAGCTCAACAGTTAGTTTTAGGTTTGAGTAAAAAAATGAATTTGGATACTCTGGAGGAGTTGGATGCTATTCACGCGATCGCCAAAACCTATAAAATAGTTACGCCCTATTCTTCAATGATAGTCTTGGTTAATGATGAACAACGGGAAGCTCTCAAACGTGCAGAAGCAGCATTGGATCGTTTTAACCGCAAAGTTGAAGATGGGAAGGAGCAGTTAACTGATCCAAATAACCCATTAGATCCTTTAAGTGTGCCTGAACCTGGTATGGTATTGGGAATGGTGGTAATGGGAATAGGGTTATGGGTAAGTCAAAATAATTCAAAATTCAAAATTCAAAAGTGATTTTATAATGGCCTACTTTTTTCAAGGCCATTTTTGAATTATTGGCCATTTGAAATTAGGTTATTTGCGCGGATGGGTAGCTGTACAAGAGAGGAGTTGAAAAAAAATGGCTGAGATTGAGTATTGGTATTGGTTTGAACTAAATAGGGTGTTTGATGGGATTCGCGCAATTTGGCAAATCCTGAGATGGCAAGGGTTGTGGAGTTTTTTGGGGAATGTCTCTTGCAAAGCTGCGACTGGAAATGCTATATTCGTTCTTGTTCCGCGCAAGTGTACCTTGAAAATTAAATATAGCCTGGGTTCTAAAAGTCCGCAGTTGAAACTAACCAAAATCCCTATTAGGGATTGAAACGAATTCTGGAACGATCTCCCCTGCGCTGAAGAGGATGTTGAAACTAACCAAAATCCCTATTAGGGATTGAAACGGCCTCAAAGAGGATGACGTAGTGAAGGCTTCTTGTTGAAACTAACCAAAATCCCTATTAGGGATTGAAACAAGAAATGTCAACTAGAAGAAGGAGATTTTCTTAAAAGTTGAAACTAACCAAAATCCCTATTAGGGATTGAAACGTTGAACCACAAACGAGACGTTGCCACAGAGGTAATGTTGAAACTAACCAAAATCCCTATTAGGGATTGAAACAAGTTAACAGCAGAGGTGAAAGGGTAGGGAATATCCTGTTGAAACTAACCAAAATCCCTATTAGGGATTGAAACCCTAAGCCTTACTTATAAAATGATTGCTTCTGGTTGGTTGAAACTAACCAAAATCCCTATTAGGGATTGAAACTTTACAAGGCAACTAGGAAAAGTTATTTCAGGTGACTTTGTTGAAACTAACCAAAATCCCTATTAGGGATTGAAACGCCGTGTGCTGACATTTATTTTTGCAACCCATGACGGTTGAAACTAACCAAAATCCCTATTAGGGATTGAAACATCACAGAAGGGAAATAGAGGACTTAATCACTGCGTTGAAACTAACCAAAATCCCTATTAGGGATTGAAACCTCCTTTTGACTTTTCCACCTCAAAGGATTTCAATTGTTGAAACTAACCAAAATCCCTATTAGGGATTGAAACAATTGCTTCTATTTCTAAAAATGGCCTTTATAATCGGTTGAAACTAACCAAAATCCCTATTAGGGATTGAAACTCCGGAGGATATTCAAGCCGAGATTGATTCTAAAAGTTGAAACTAACCAAAATCCCTATTAGGGATTGAAACTAGCTCGGCTAGAAGCATTAACTGAGAAGCCTCTAAAGTTGAAACTAACCAAAATCCCTATTAGGGATTGAAACCCTCACCGTTTCCTGTAATAGAATTTTCATCTACGGTTGAAACTAACCAAAATCCCTATTAGGGATTGAAACAAAGTTGCCCTTTGAAAGTAGCTAGAGGCGCTTGTTGAAACTAACCAAAATCCCTATTAGGGATTGAAACACAAAATTCAATTGAAAGTTAGTAGGATCTTCTGTTGAAACTAACCAAAATCCCTATTAGGGATTGAAACAATTGAAATTATTTGATAATATTGAATCAATTTCAAAAGTTGAAACTAACCAAAATCCCTATTAGGGATTGAAACTGATGAAACTAGCGATAAACACCCCTTCGGCAGCTTGTTGAAACTAACCAAAATCCCTATTAGGGATTGAAACATTAAAATAGATGTAGAGTAAGCGATCGCCTCCGGTAAAGTTGAAACTAACCAAAATCCCTATTAGGGATTAAAACGAGCTTTAGTATTTGTAGGTTGAGTTGAGGTAACGAAACCCAACATCAACCCAAAACGCAAAGGTGTTGTTGGGTTTCACTGTCGTTCTACTCAATCTACTTTTATCGAGTTCAACTATTTTTGAGCAACTCAGCATAGATATCATCCTCAGTTAAAAATCAGAAACCGGAGAAACCTCACCTCTATTAATCCAACTTATCATCAAATAAGGGTGAACCAAATGAAAAGAGTGATCGCTTTTTTTGAGCTGCCCCATTTCCCTACAGAACATTAAGTGCTATAATACCGATCTAAAAGAGACTCAATCAACTTTGATGAAGCACGAAAAGTAGTTTCTTTGAGAGCAGCAATAGCTTGGGGGAAATCTACTAGATTTTGTTGAGCTGCTCGGATCAAGAATGCCAAGCAACCCAGTCACTTTTAATCCTTTATTGCGGGCAACCTTTCTACCTAAAGCTTCATCAATTATAATTAAGTTTGCTCCTTGCTTGAGAGCCAAACTAATAGCAGCTTTTTCCCCAGCATTGAGAATATCTAAATCTTTGTCCGCAGAAACCGTAACATCTGCAACTATTATCCACTTGGGAGGTGTTTGAATCCAATTTCTAACCACAGTAGGCGATCGCTCGTCCGATAATTCTTGTTCGACTATTCTAGGAATGATAACTTGTCCGTAAAGTTGAGGCAACAGTTCAATTTCGCCGATTAGTAGTAAATAACAAATGGGTGAAGTATCCGAGACAACTATCATTAATTTTTAAGTTTACCTTCTTGCTCTAGTTGTTCGTGGGTTTGGCGATCGCTAATGAAGTCCTCTTCGTCGTAATCTAAATCGACTCCTTAATTCATAATGACGGTTGAGGTCTTCAACAGCCTTGTCTGTCCAAACTATTTCGGGCATGGTTTTTCTGCATCCGTTCCTAAACTATCGGCCCATTCCCGCACCCGACTATGAGCCACTGAAACCCCTCGACGACGATAATCTTCAAGGGCTAATTTACTTTTCTGAATCATTTCCTCTTCCGTCAAAGGTATAAAATCTAATGTTGAATCTATCTCTCCGTAATCTAGTAATTCCTCTGTTTTTTTATCGAATTCATCTATCAGTAATTCCTCAAAATATTCTAAATTACCAGATGAATTTACTAGCCATTTTCGGAGCAGATTTTTCACTTGCTCTCCCGATAGTGGCTCCAGGCGTTCTAATATTTTCTGTCTGAGATTATTTGTTGTCATAAATATTCAGATTAAATTATAATCTATAGTATACCATAAATCATAGAAATTATAGGAAATATATAACCATGACATTTATTAGCCCCAAAACCGACTTTGCCTTTAAAAAAATCTTTGGTTCTGTTCACAGTCAAAAAATCCTGATTAGCTTTCTCAATGCCATAGTTTATAACAATCAAAATGTTATTCAATCTCTCAAAATTATTAACCCCTATAACCCTGGAGTTACTAATACTATCAAAGACACTTATTTTGATGTAAAAGCACTTTTAGATAATGGCTCTAATGTCATTATTGAAATGCAAATATTGAACGTAGCAGACTTTAAAAAACGAGTAATTTATAACTTAGCCAAAGCTTATGGAAATCAATTAGATGTAGGGCAAGGTTATATGATGTTGCAACCTTTTATAGCTTTAACAATCGCCGATTTTGTTTTATTTGAGGATATTGATAAAATGATTACTAAATTCAGATTTAAAGAAGAGAAAGAATCGGTTTATTACGAAGATGAATTAACATTAATGTTTGTAGAATTACCCAAATTTAAAAAAGAATTATCAGCCTTAGAAACCCTCAGTGATAAATGGATATATTTTATTAAGTCGGCTCCAAATTTAGAAGTAATACCAGAATCATTGGAAGAAGTATCAGAAATAGAAGCAGCATTAAAGATAGCAAATCGAGCCAACTTAAACAATAAAGAATTAGAGGAAGTAGAGCAACAGGAAAAGTTGATGAGAGATCAACAAGGACAAATTAGTTTCGCGAGAAACGAAGGACGAGAAGAAGGAATTGGTATTGGAGTAGTGAAACAAATCTTACGTCAAATTCGCCGAAAGTTTGGAAAAATATCTCCAGAAATTGAAACTCAGATAGAACAATTATCTTTGGAAAAATTAGATATTTTAGGTGAAGAAATTTTTGATTTAGCAACAATAGCAGACTTGGAAAACTGGCTAGCTAATAATGGATAATGGATAATTGATAATTGATAATGAAAGAGTTGTTGAAATCTCTAGTACCGCTACGCGGAAGTCAGAATTCAGAATTCAGAAGTTTTGATTGGTAAGGCTTTGAGTATTTTGTTACTGGTCACTTATTTCCGTCATCCTGCACTAGCTTTCTATCTCACTATTGATAATTAACAGGACTTACGCAAATTCTTAGACAATACGCTATCCGCACAGGGCGAATGCCATTCGCCCCTAACACATAAGGTGGTTCTGCGTAAGTCCTGATTAATTTAACTATTGTTCAATAGTCAGGCTCGGAAACTGACAAGGTAGCGATCGCCTGATGATTCACTTTTGATAATTAATTCAACTATTGTCCAATAGTCAGGCTCGGAAACTGGCAAGGTAATAAACTACTTAGGCGTGTCATACCACTTACGCTATTATGACTAGATAGTATTGAGATTACTATCAACTTTTAACTTAATTATGTTAACTCCCGGACAAATTTTAAAAGAACGTTACCAACTACAAAAACAACTAGGACGTACTGTGGCAGGCCGCAAAACTTGGCTAGCATTTGACTCCCAACTGCAAGAACAAGTAACTCTCAAAATGTTAGCTTATAGCCCCGAAATATTAGGACAAGAATTAAATTTATTTGAGACAGAAGCCAAAACTTTACAAGCTCTAAATCATCCCCATATCCCTCGTTATCGCGATCATTTTTCCTTAGAAAAAGAAGAAAATTCAGGTTTACCTTGGTTTGCATTAGTGCAAGATTATATTCCTGGTTTTTCCCTCCAAGAATTATTAGATAGAGAGAAAAAATTCACAGAAGAAGATGTCAAAAAAATTGCCAAAGAAGTATTAGAAATTCTGATTTACCTCCACGAACTAGAGCCTCCCGTTTTGCATCGAGATATTAAACCCAGTAATTTAATTATGGGTGCAGACCAACAAATTTATTTAGTAGATTTTGGTGCAGTACAATCTCAAGGTAATGCTCAGGGAGTAACTTTTACTATTATTGGAACTAGCGGTTATGCTCCCCTAGAACAATTTTGGGGTAGAGCAGTACCAGCTTCAGATTTATATGCTTTAGGAGCTACTTTAATTCATTTACTAACCGGAACTCCCCCTGTAGATTTACCACAAAAAAATTATCAGATTCAATTTTCCGACAAAGTTGATATTAATCCTAACTTCGCAACTTGGATTAATAAAATCACAGAAATGGATTTAGGCAGTCGCTTTGAAAATGCCCGTGAAGCTTTGACATCCCTAGACTCAAAACCAAAACTTCAACCGTTAGTTACACCTCAAAAAAATCCTCTCAACTTAAGCATTATTATTACTATTAATAAATCTCCAGAGATGATGGAAATCTATACTCATGCACCTAGTTTAAGAGAAATTCAAGGTTCTGGAATGTTCGGTGCGATTTTTTGTATATTTGTGGGATTACTGCTAACTAATCCTGTTTATGGAATTTTGTTCTTTATACTGATTTTAGCGGGGATATTTATCTTATTTGGAGAAAAGAATTATATTTATTTTGACCATAATTCTTTTCGGACAGAACGACATTTATTGGATTTGACTTACGGAAAAAGCCACGGAAATACTAGAGATATTGTACAGGTTTTAGCATCTAAATTTGAATCAGGTTATCAAGTGATAGTTCAATCTCAAAATAATAAATATCAACTAGATAAAGCAATGAATATTCAAGATAGTACATCCTTGATTGAGGAAATTAATGAATGGTTGGATCAGATTGACTAGCGATCGGTTTTTAGCATATCGGGGTTAAAAAATTAAGTAAGAAGTAATGTTCAGTAATGTTTTTAAGAATTCTAGACATTAAGCGAAGATATACTATATCTCATTTCTCTACTCCCTATTATTAACAAAATGTAGCAACAATTTTGAGATTTGGTATGATATCATGTCAGGGTGAACAGTTTAATTAAAGCTCGTAGTAGAGCTTTAATTATAATATATATAGAACCCCTAAGCGTATCTTTATAAATATGCGCGTTAGTTAGGAGACAGGAGACAACCAACCCCTAACCCAACCCACCCCCGCCCCTCCGAGGAGGGGAACTGGGAGGGGAAGACAGGAGACAGGAGGTAAGAGGAAAGAGGGAAGATGTGGGGAGAAATAATAAAAAAAATTCAACACTCCTTGAGATAATTTTTCCTCATTCTTGATGCACGAAAAGACAAGACTAGCATAATTATATAGATCTCAAATGGGTTCTATAGGGCTAAAACCCTACTACAAACAAAAACTTTTTATCAGTTATCGATCATTGGATTTGGTATGATAACTGATAAATGCCTCTTACTGAATAATTATTAATTAAATAATTTAGGTTAAAAGCCTCCCTTTACCAATGGATAATTGACAATTGATAATTAGAGATAGTTTTCATTATCAATTAAAAAGATTTCCTTATAGAACCCATTTGGTATCTCTAAAAAATTAGGCGATCGCTAACCTCTTAAGC
>NZ_JBNHER010000319.1:0-4407 GCF_050015975.1 Dapis purpurea BLCC-M126
AACTTCTTCCTTCCAACTTCTTCCTTCCAACTTCTTCCTTCCAACTTCTTCCTTCTAACTTCTTCCTTCTAACTTCTTCCTTCTAACTTCTTCCTTCTAACTTCTTCCTTCTTCCTTCCAACTTCTTCCTTATCAACCATGTCTATATTTTTTCACGAACAACTTTACCGCAGCCAAGAAATAATGACAAAGCTAAAAAATTTGTCAATAACTATTTGTGGTGCTGGTGCTTTAGGAGCAAATATTACAGAAAATTTAGCTCGTTCTGGGTTTAGTAAATTACGAGTAATAGATTACGATCGCATAGAAGAACGTAACTTATCTACTCAACCTTATTATCGTTCTGATATTGGGGCATTTAAAGTTAAAATTCTCACCAATAGTGTTTATCGCGCCCTGGGAATAAAAATTGATAGTCAATCTCAAAAGTTAAATGAAGAAAATGCGGATAAACTATTAGGAAAAAGTGAATTAGTTATAGATACTTTTGACAATAGTCTTAGTAGAAGTGTAGTAAAAAATTATTGTGCTAACTCTAATATTTATTGTCTTCATGTAGGATTAGCTTCTGATTATTCAGAAATAATTTGGAATGAAAATTATCGAGTACCTTCCCCTGCAAATGATGATGTTTGTGATTATCCTTTAGCGAGAAATTTGGTAATGTTAACTGTTGCTGTTGCTTGTGAAACTGTGATTAATTTTGCAGCGACTAAACAACAGCTTAACTTTACTGTGACTTTGGGAGATTTTGCTGTTAAACCATTATTTATGTAAGATCAAAATTCAGCAAAAAATTTGATTTATTTTTACCCAATTATTAATTATTAATTATTAAATAATTCTGGTTTAAAGCCTCCCCTTTTAAGGGGAAAAAAAGTGCTAGGATATTTCCTTATCTTCAATCCTCTCGGTTTTAACCAGAGGTAATTATCAATTATCCATTATCAATTAATGAAAGCACTTTTGAGAATAGTATGAATAATTAGAGTTTGCTGAAAAAGTCTGATGGATGAGGGTAGGAGTCAGGATTAATACCAAATCCGGTGATAAAAAAGGGTTTATCCAACTTCCAAGTTCTATTCATGCCAACGAAGATGCAAATTTTTTAATACGCTCTTAATTAATGCGGATTTGGTATAAGAAGTTAGGAGGAATGGGGAATCTAGAGGAGACAGGAGGGAGAATTATCCCTTAATTTTTCTGCCTCGCGTCAACCAAAAATCCTCACTTTTTGAGCTTTTTAGAACGAAAATCTTGTACTTTTTCCAGACCTAAAAATTCACTTACCTTTATGTGTCAATGCTTTTAGATTTAATCAGCAAGCCCTAATTAATAATTAATAATTAGAGAGAGTTTTCATTATCCATTGTTCATTATTAATTATCCATTATCCATTATCCATTATTCCCCTACTGAGGTCTAATCTAACGGTTGTGGATAAGCAACTCCATAACCTTGAACATAGTTTATTCCAATATCCTTAACTTTGTCCAATATCCTACGATCACTAACCAACTCAGCGATCGTCTCTAAACCCATCACATGACTAATATTGTTCATCCCCTCGACTATGGCATAATCTACGGGGTCATTAACAATATCCCTGACAAAACTGCCATCAAATTTTAAGTAATCTACAGGCAAATTTTTCAAGTAAGTAAAAGAAGAAACTCCACCACCAAAGTCATCTAGAGCAACGCGACAACCCAAACGTTTAAGTTGTTTAATTAACAAAGTAGTTTGAGACAGATTAGCGATCGCCACTGTTTCAGTAAGCTCAAAGCAAACTGTTTCTGGAGAAATATTAAATCTGGCAAATTGCTCTTGCAAAAAAGTAATAAACTCCTTGTCGTTAACAGTTTCGCCAGATATATTAATCCCATAAATAACCTCGACTGAATTGTTAGGTACTTGTCTAAGAAATCTTTCAGTCTCCTTATTTATAAAACAGGGTTGCAATTGATCTTTAACCTCTGACAAATACCTAAAAAAGTTTTGAACCACCCAACGATCAATCATTGGGTTCAGATGATATCGTTCTGCTGCTGGCAAGAATGCCATAGGTGGAATTATCTTACCTGTTTCATCTTTCAAGCGCAATAATATTTCATAATAAAACTTACTCAAATGGGAGTCTGACAAAGGTGCAACAGCTTGATAATATAAACAGAAAAGGTTTTGTTCACAAGCTTCATGAATTTTTGTCACCCAATGTAGAGTATTCCTTTGCTGTGGTACATCTCGATCGTCAGTTTGATAAACATGATAACAATTCCGACCTTGATTTTTAGCAATATAACAAGCAGCATCAGCAGCACTAAGAAGTATATTACTATCCTCTCTACCAGAGTTATTAATACTTTTTTGGTTAATAGCCACCAAACCAACACTCATACCAATATTAAAACTTTTCCCCTCCCAAGTAAACCGAAACTGCTGGAGCCTATCAATCAATTCTTGCACCAGTTCTTGAGCATTATTTATCGTACATTGTAGTAATAGTAAGCCAAATTCATCCCCACCGAGACGAGCCACAATATCTGATTTGCGACATACAGAATGTAATAAGGTGCTGACTTGGCGCAACAATTCATCTCCTGCTTGATGACCACAAGTATCATTAACTATTTTGAATCTATCCAAGTCTATATAAGCAAGAGTATGTTCTTGGTGATTTTCTTGCACAGTCACCAAAGAATTATCTAAGTATTTTTCAAATTCTCGACGGTTTAACAACCCTGTTAAAGAATCATGTCGAGCTTGCCAAGATATTTGATTTGTCAACTTGCGTTTGTCTGTCACATCTCGAAACACTAACACCGCCCCCAAAATTTGATTATCTTCTGTTTCAATTGGGGCAGCAGAATCTTCTATAGCATATTCTTGACTATCACGGGCTACTAATATAATATTATTGCCAACACTAACTACTCCCCGTTCTCGGAAAACTATATCTACCGGGTTCTCCATCGGTGTGCGTGTTACTTCATCAATAATTTGAAAAATCTCAGTTAGAGGTTTACCCTTAGCTGCGGCTAATTCCCATCCAGTCATTTTTTCAGCCATTGGATTTAGATAATCTACATGACCATTTTCGTCTGTAGTAATCACGCCATCGCCAATTGATTTTAAGGTAGTCTGAACTTTTTCTTTTTCTTGAAACAGAGCTAATTCTATCTTTTTGCGTTTTGTAATATCTTCGGAAATGCCTACAGTGCGATAAGTTTCTCCACTTTCATTCAGAACAGGAAAAGCCCGAGTCCAAATCCAACGAATTGTACCATCAGGTCGTACAATTCTATATTCATCATTGGTGAACTCACCCCGGCTTTGTTTCTCAAAAGATGCCACAAATAGATCCTTGTCTAGTGGATGAATACTATCACTAATTATTTCTACCTGTTTATATAAATCTTTGACAGAGCGACCCCAAATATCTTCAAAAGCAGGACTAATATAAATTAACTCACTTTTTTCTAGGCTGGTCATCCAAAAGACTTCTCGAATATTTTCTGCCATTTGCCGGAAATTTTCTTCGCTTGACTTAAGAGCATCCTCCGTTTGCCATCTTTTGATCGCTGTAGCTAGTACATTAGCAACTGCTTGTAGAAAATATGCATCATCCTCACTCAACCACCACTTCCTCTTACTATGTATCCCCACTATCCCAAAAGGTCTCTCCCTACCGGGAATAATTACACTAATTCCCGAAAGAACTTGATGCTCATTTAGCAGAAAATTGTCTTTAAATCTGTCTTCTTTACGCAAGTCTTCAACAATTATAGGTTGAGATGAATGTAATGTATAAGCTGCTTGAGAATCACTCTTAACATCTAGAACAAAATTACCTACAACTCCTTCTTGCCAACCAAAACCTGCTCGTAACAAGAAAGCATCTTCATTGGGCAGCAGTTCCAGAATCTCAGAATATTCTACATCTAATGTTTGGGGAACTATTGTTCCTATTTCATCCATCAGCACAGAAATATCTATACCTGCCAAAGCTTTTTGACTAAGTTCTGCTATAACTCGCTGGAGACGAACCTGATTTTTTAGAGCTTGATTAGCCAACTTTAATTGCTCAGTTTGCTCTATAACTTTTTGTTCTAGTTGGGCATTAAAAGTAGAAAGTTTTTGTTCAGCGTATTTGCGATCTGTAATATCTCGACCTTCAGGAATTAATAGTACCACATCTCCCATTTCATCAAAAACTGGCTTGAGGGAAAGATCTATGGTCATAACTTCGTGGTTTTTACCAACTACCATCATTTCATAACGAACAAACTCACCTGCAACTGCTTTAGCGATCGCTTGTCTAATTTGTGTTTGGGCAACTTTATATTTAGTTCCTATAGAACCCATTTGGTATCTTTTCCGTCCAAGGTTATACTAAGTAGCGATCGC
>NZ_JBNHER010000320.1:0-7340 GCF_050015975.1 Dapis purpurea BLCC-M126
AGCATGACCTTAGGATGGGATGGCGAGGTTTCCCGCTCTTAACAGAGCCGCTCCGCTTTTCATGTCGGCTCAAGCGCCGAAACGCCATATCCAATCGACCAAGAAAAAAGTGCTCTTGAATTTCCTTGTATTCAATTCCCGTGCGGTTAAAACCCGAGGTAATTATCAATTATCCATTATCAATTATCAATTAATGAACTCCTGTCTCCTAACTCCTAGCTAACGCGCATATTTATAAAGATACGCTTAGGGGTTCTATAAGGAAAAAACGTAGTTACGATCCAGGAGACTACCTGAAGGCTGTTTACCCACTATTCCCTAGGAAATGCTTACATTTGATCGCTCAAACCAACCCCTAGACAAAGCGATAAGTAAATTCATACATTAAATCTACTCTACCTTTACGCAAAACCGCTGGATCTAATCTTTCTTTAGTATTACAGGTCATTAAGACAACTAATTTATGCTGATGATTAATTCCAGATTCATCTACTACACTTTGATATAAAGTACCATCTAACAAACTGAGAATATGTTCTGTTTTACTGTTAGTTTGAGCCACTTCCAAAGAGCGGTCTTGAGCTAAATTATCTGCCTCATTAATAATTAGACAAATCTGCTCTAAATATGTTGGTGGTACAAAATTTTCTACTGCATCATGATCTAGAATAAAAATTACATATCCTAAAGGAACTAAAATCTCTTTTGCTACTGCTTGAGTCCAAGCTGTTTTACCTGTTCCTGGTTCTCCACTTATTAATATGGCTAGTTGATTGTGTGCAAAAATTTCTTGTTGTACTGTATCAGTAAAGTTTTGAATATCTTGAGGAAATGTATTAATAGGAAATTGACTTTGAACTTGTCCTATACGACATTGATAACCACTTACCATAACTGCCATATTGTAGGTAGATTTTCTCACCAGTGGTGCTATATTTTGAGAAATTAAGCTGTAATAACGTCTGCCTTTGTCATAAGTTTCTACTTGTAACCAACAGCAATATTTTGACCAATAGCTATATACTGTACCTAAAGTTTCCAACCGTTCCCAACTGATAAATCTTTCTCTTGGATAATAAAAATTTCTTTCCATAAATGATTGGGTAATTATGTCAGGTTTACCCAATAAATCAAGGATTTTAAAAATAGTAATTTCTTGCAGTCTATTCAGAGCATATTCAATAGGAATGCTTTCTCTTGTAATAGTTCGTGTAACAGGAGTTTCTATACTCAATAAATCTTGATAACGATAATCTGGAGTTGGAGGCTGAGGAGTTATATAATCCCAAAATTCATCAAATTCGTATCGTGTACTTTCTGAAAAAATGTTTAATATATTCGCCCACCAAGGAAATTGATTACGACCTAAAGCATCAGCAATGTCACTAGCTATATCAAGAGTTTTTTTGCTGACTTCCCAAGGATCATTAGATAATAAATGCCATAGATATTCCCAATCAAATTCTCGGTAAAGTGGTCGCCAACCTGCTCCTAGTAATCCTTTATTTTGAGGATTATTTTGTTTACTGTCGAAGTATCCTGTTCCCATAGTTTGTTGAAGTTCTACATAGTACACAAATTTTCTTTTTTTGAAGATAATATTTATTACTTGTACCATGCTGGTGGTTGATTACTTTTATTACCTTCTTTTTTTATTCTTCTAGAGAAATTGTGATAAATTTTACTAGACAAAATCCAGGCTTGCTTACCTACTAAAAAAAGTTAATATAGGAGTATTTTTTGCCGCTAGTATAATCGATTTAATCATAATAGTTGACTCTTTAAAGATTTATAGAATAAATTAATTATATATCTTTTTGGGTACATACATAAACTATAATTGCTATGAACACAAAAGTTTGTAATTAATTAACTGAATCTTGAGCAAAATCAAAAAAGCATTGATGATCGCCGAAGGATATTCTTGGATATATTTCTGAAAGATTAGGGAGATATAGATTATGACTATCTTATTAGTTTTTTGAACAACTCCATTCCATATAATTACTCAAACTCAAATTAAAATGAATTTATTCATGTTGCCTCTAACGTCATCTAAATACCCTTGTAAAAAATTATTAAATCTTTAAAGTCTTTGGAAATTATTTTAGATCTGATATTTTCAAATACTAAACATGATCGAATTAAAATAAAATTTTCTTTCTTGCTTCATCTAAACTAATTTTTAATTCTACTTAAACTACAATAGCCTTCTGTTTTATTTCACCTTCAAGTAGATAGAATTTGTAAATACTTAGTTGGAACTTCATCAACTAACCAAACATTATTGTGAGAAAGATAAAATTTATAACCATCTTCAGACATTGCCATCGCATCTACCACCAATACTATAGATTTTCCCTTTCTTCTTTTTGCTACATTTCTAGCTGTAGTAATATCATTGGATAAATGAACATGATGTCTTGAAATTTTCTGTAAACCAGTCTTTTTGATTGAGTCAATTACATGAATTACTGTACCATGATAAAGTGTATCTGGAGGTATTTGTGGTTTTAATTGCAAATCTACTTCGACACTGTGTCCTTGATTAGCACGAATAAAAGTTTCAGTAGAGTCTAGAGAAAATCGTTTTTTATCATTCTTTTCTACAACTGTATAAAGCTCTGTTTGAATGATAGGAAAGTTATGATTTTTAGCTGCTTCCAATAGTTCTTCTATAGCAACCCAACCATGAGAATCGAGTTTAATACCTATTTTCTCTGGGTGGTGTCTCAACACCAAACTCAAATACTTACTAATTTTTACTAGGCGAGAATTATTCATACTATTATTTATTATTTTTTTGATAATTAATATCAGTTAATTGTTATTTAAATAAGTAATTTGTAAGTATTCAGCCGTCAGCTATTAGCTATGAGTTATTAACTATATTGTCTTTACAGGAAGAATTAATCTTGAGAGATTAAGATAGAATTAAAAGTATAAATAATATCATGTCCGGTTGAATAGTTATAAATAAATGAGGGAGGAGTCAGGAGTCAGGAGTCAGGAGTCAGGAGGGAAGAGAGCAGAAAGAAAGTATAAAAATAAGAAAGTTTTTTTTATCACTAATTATCCGGACATGATATAAAAGCTAATGATATCACCTTATAAGTTTATTTATTCATTCAAAAGCTGAGAGCTGACTGCTTATAGCAATTTAATTTTGATATGGTTGATTTTTTCTACCGCATTAAATAGTTTTAGTTTTATACTACTCTTATGCTACAATAAGAATATAAGAAGTGTCAAGGATAGGTATAGGAAAACTAAAAAATCAAAAGTTCAAAGGTAAAACTTAAACTCTTAAAAAGACAATGACTGATAGTTGATATAAAATCCGCTTATACAGTAATTGCAAAATTAATTCTTTAACTGACAGATGTTTTATGGAATACGAATTTAAAAATTCATGCCATTGAAATCTTTTCTTTCTGCTAACTCCTAATTCCTGACTCCGAGCGCGATACGATAACTAATTACCCGGATTCTATATGAGTTGCTCATTGCTATAAATATAAATTAGCAACCAAAAGAAAAAAGTTCTCTTGGTTGCTGAAAATCAAATATTATTAGTAATTAGGGCTGAGTGATTAATTCTCAAAGCATTTATAAATAAGAGCTTTAGTCTTATTAGGAGCGAAAAAAAATGCAAGGTTGTTTATCCAAAAAGCTCAAAAAGTTAGCATTTTGAGTAGACAAAGTTGAAAAAATAAAGGGATAATTCTCTCTCTTACCTCCTTTATAATTCGCCGTTCCTCCTGACTCCTGTAGGGGCAATTCGCGAATTGCCCCTACTAAAAGACTTTTTCAGCAAACCCTAATTAAAAGTCTATAGACTGACTAAGCTGTAGTTGCTAACTGTGGACTAAATGCTTCCTTTAATAACTCTACCTTATCTAATTGTTCCCAAGGTAAATCTAGATCGGTACGTCCTAAATGACCATAAGCAGCAACATCTTGATAAAAACGACCGCCTCTTTCTCCAGGTAATTTCCGGAGGTTAAAAGTCTGAATAATCCCTGCTGGACGGAGTTCAAAGTTTTCTTTCACTACTTCTAATAACTTATCTTCATCAACTTTAGAAGTACCAAAAGTCTCAATCATCATACTAACAGGTCTCGCTACACCAATCGCATAACTAATTTGAACCTCACACTTTTCTGCTAGACCTGCTGCAACAATATTTTTAGCTATGTAGCGACAAGCATAAGCTGCTGAACGGTCTACCTTAGTTGGATCTTTTCCAGAAAAAGCACCGCCTCCATGACGAGAATAACCACCATAAGTATCAATGATTATTTTACGTCCTGTAAGACCACAATCTCCCTGTGGACCGCCAATAACAAATTTACCAGTGGGGTTGACAAGAAAACGAGTTTGTGAATCAGGCTTAATCTTTGCGTCAGTAAATATTGGCTCAACAACATACTTCCAAAGGTCTTCTTTAATCTTAGCCTGAACATCTGCTCCCTCCAACTCGCCAATAGTAGCAGTGTGTTGAGTAGAAATTAGGATTGTATCAATACCAACAGGGCGACCATCTTCATAAATAATAGTAACTTGACTTTTAGCATCTGGTCTTAAATAACTGAGTTTACCACTTTTTCTTACCGCAGTTAGTTCGCGACAAACTCGGTGTGCTAAACTAATAGGTAAAGGCATTAATTCTGGAGTTTCATTACAGGCAAAACCAAACATTAAGCCCTGGTCTCCTGCTCCTATTGCATCAAGTTCTTCTTCACTTAATTGTTCGCGAGTTTCTTGAGCTTTATCTACCCCTTGAGCAATATCTGCTGACTGCTCATCAATAGCTACTAAAACAGCACAGCTATCCGCAGAAAAACCATTTTCTGCATGAACATAACCAATGTCAGCAATTTTTTCCCTAGCTAGTTTTATATAATTTACATTGGCTTTAGTTGTAATTTCACCACTAATAACAACCAATCCTGTATTTACTAATACTTCAGCAGCCACACGACTTGCCGGATCTTGTGCTAGTATTGCATCTATAATTGTGTCGGAAATTTGGTCGCAAATTTTATCAGGATGTCCTTCAGTAACAGACTCAGAAGTGAATAGATAACGACTAGACAATATTAGTTCCTCCTATATTTTTCCTTAAATTAGTTTAGCGAGTAATAAGTTTTAACTTAGGGATAATACTTGTACCAAATAAGTACTTTCTACTTTCTATGCTATCAAATTAAGTCAACTATCCAAGAGAAAACTCAGTTTGTAGTCAGCTATTATGTTTTTTATACCATTCTCCATATCTATAGTAAATGGTATGGGTTTACAACATCAAGGTTAAAATTTCCACACTTGACAAATCCACACTTAACATAATATTTTCTGGTCAATCAATTATTTTGACCAGAAGAAGCAGAAAATTATAAATTATTTATTGATTGTCCCTGAGTTAATAACTTAATTAATTATAGCAAAGTATTGTATGCAAGTACACAAATCAAATAATTAACACAATCCCAGCGTTGTACTTAGGCGACATCTAAAGAATTATTCTACGGAAAAACTAGGGTTTTAAGCCTCTCCTTTAAAAGAGAAAAAAGCGGTTGTTTGCGGAGCATTCCGTTAGGATGGGATGGCGAGATCTCCTCGGCATATAATCAACCAAGAGAAGAAAAAAATTTCCCTTTTAACCAATCCTCTTGTTTTCAAGAAGAGATAATTATTAATTAGGGTTTGCTGATTAAATATGAAAGCGTTGACAGATAAAGGTTTTAGGCTTTTAAAATGGTGACGAAGAACCAGGTTTTAGCCTGATCAGGCTAAAAAAGTGAGTATCTTGCTAAGGTAGGGACACCCAAGTTAAGAGATGATTTTTCCTTTGTAAGTCTTCTACAACTCCTAATTCCTCTTGAGTTTTCACTACTCCCTACTCCCTGCCTTAGCAAAAAGACTTTTGAGCGCAAGCCCTAATTATTAATTATTAAACTATTCCCTCATTTTCAAAAAATGACAAGATATCAGAAATAAATCAGATAGGAGTGTTATATCTATAAATTATTTCCACTTGATTTTGGCAGTTAACAATGATTCGCCATTGATCTTAACAACTACCAAAATAACTATTTTTGATAAAAAATAATTATTTTTATTTTTCAAAGTAATGCAACTGATATATCACAATACTTTAATTTCTTCCAACTTAGCGATCGCTACATCTGCTGTCTGTAAGTGATTAGCTTCCGGTTTCCCCCAACAAATACCGATACAACCTGCTGCTTCTGCTTTCCTTCCCATTTCTATATCTGTGGGAGAATCTCCTACCATTAATGCTGTGGCTGGTTTAACCCCTAATTTTTGACAAGCTTGTAAAAATAGTTCTGGATCTGGTTTACTCCGAATATCATCAACCCCCATTTCTAGTTGAATATAATCGTTAAGTTGATGGTATCTGACAAAATTTTGCACTGCTGTTGTATTATCTGCAGATAATATACCCAGTTTTATACCTGCTTGGGACAGATACTTTAGCACTGCTAGACTACCTGTAAATAGATAATTTGGAGTAGACTTAGGCAATATTTCGTCGGCTTCTGCAAAAGCCTCTTTGACAATAGTTAATGATTCTAACCAATCTCTACCCGTTTCAGCAATATAAGCTGCCGCTGCAATTTCGTTTTCTCGCCTACTACCAACCGCCATTAATCCTATAGGGTTAATATTATTGCCATCAATCCCAAAAGCCATTAGTAGAGGTTCTCCTATTCCAGGGATTTTAGCATCAATGAGGCGACAGCGCTTTTGCCCCAAATTTCTTAAAAACTCTTGAGAGTCTTCTAGGGTACCATCTTTATCAAAAATGATTGCTTGAATATCTTGGAAGATTACACCTCGACAGTTAATAGCTACCATTGTTTCGTATATAAATTTTTTTTGATTGTTACTAATATCTTTGATGATTCAGAATATTAGGAGAGCAGGATGTAGGGAATAGCTTCAATTTATTGTTGATTTGTTTATATTTTCAACTTAATATTTTGCTTACTCCCTATTCATCTGCTATTGTCAAGAGGTTGATTCTAAGGCTATTGCGTATCTGTATCTACTGCGCAGCACTAGCTATTTATGATGTAGTCTCCTCTGTTTTTTGGGATTCTCCTGCTGCCTCTTCTTGTGTAACTCCAACTTCTGTTTCTTCCGGTGCTTCTACTGTTTCTGTTGTTGCTTCAACTTCCGGTGTTTCTACTGTTTCTGTTGTTGCTTCAACTTCCGGTGTTTCTACTGTTTCTGTTGTTGCTTCAACTTCCGGTGCTTCTACTGTTTCTGTTGTTGCTTCAACTTCCGGTGCTTCTACTGTTTCTGTTGTT
>NZ_JBNHER010000320.1:7440-14541 GCF_050015975.1 Dapis purpurea BLCC-M126
GCTTCAACTTCCGGTGCTTCTACTGCTGTTTCTTCTATTGTTTCTCCTCGCTGGGCAGCCATCATTTTTTCCCTAAACTTAGCCGCCATTTCCTCTGCGTTATCATATACCAGTTGTGGATTTTTCACCATCGCCCCTGGTTCTGGCTCTAGTTGCTTCGTTGACAAAGATATACGACCCCTGTCAGCATCTAGATCAATGATCATAACTTTCAGTTCATCATTGACTTTTAGTACACTGCTAGGAGTTTCTATATGATCGTGGGAAATTTCTGATATGTGGAGTAAGCCACTGACACCACCAATATCTATAAAAGCTCCATAAGGCTTAATACCACGAACTGCACCTATCACAACTTCCCCTACTTCTAGGCGATTCATCTTCCGCTCAACTAAAGCGCGACGATGACTTAAAACTAGACGATTGCGCTCTTCGTCTACTTCTAGGAATTTTAGAGGTAATTCTTCGTTAAGTAAATCTTCTTTTGGTTTGCGTGTACTAATGTGTGAACCAGGAATAAATCCACGTAACCCTTCTATCCGAACTAGAGCTCCACCACGATTCGTCGCAAATACTTGGGAACGCACAGTTGCATCTTCTGCTTGTAGTTGCCGGACTCTTTCCCAAGCCCGCATATATTCTATCCGTCTAATGGACAAAGTTAACTGTCCATCTTCATTTTCATCTGTTAGAATAAAGAATTCTCTTGTCTCATTAGACTGTAGAACTTCTTCGGGGTTTTCTACCCTATTAATTGACATTTCTTGGATTGGAATATAAGCAGCAGTTTTAGCTCCAATGTCAATTAATGCTCCCCTTGGTTCTAAACTAAATACTGTCCCTGCTACAATATCCCCAGGACTAAAGTGATAGTCATATTTATCTAGTAGGGCTGCAAAATCTTCGTGAGTAAAGCCTACTTCTTTGGTTGGTGTTTTCAAATTTATCATGCGTGTTAGTTTCTTGGGATTTCTCTCCTTAATGTTTTTTACTTGTCTTGATAGTTTCTCTGCTTCATAAAACTTATATAAAACGTCACAATTTAGTGACATTTCAATGTTTACTTCTTGCTTGTACGGTAACACTCTGCAGTAGGACATCCAAAGACATCAACGGTCAAGCAAACCGCATCTTTCTACTTATACTTTATAAGTTATATATGAGACAAAACTTTCCTTTACAAAAACTATGGTTTTATAGAAAAACCTATTTTTTTGTATAATCTAGGTAAGCAACTGTTACTTTTCAGCCCATTAGAGTTTTTGTTACTAATACCACTTGCCGAATGAAGGCTTGGACATTTACTTCATTTTTTTATAACTCTAATTTAGAGTGAGACTTACCTAGAGTTTTGATTTGCTCTAGTGAGGTCTATATATCAGTAGAATATAAATTTTACCGAGTCAAGGCAAGTTCCTAAACTATCATTATGATTCAAAACAGTTTATTTTACCACAACTCTGAGCCAAGTTATTTTTTGGCCATTTTTTCGTAATAACTTTCCAATTTATCTAGATGTTGGCAAAATACCTAGACCTAGGGCTTGTCTTGCTGTCTAATGGGACTGTTGATAATGTTTAGTATAATACAAGTTGTAATTCACATACCTACTGTATTGCAATAGGAAGATTAATTGAACAGAAGTAGTTAATTGACTTACTACAGTTTAAAGATCAACAAACTAGGAAGAAGAAAAATTGCTCCTACAGAAAATTTGTCCATATTAACCTTCAAAATCTACAAACCAAATATTCAACCCTTCGGCAAAGGGGATGAGGCGGGGCTGTAGTTGTCACTGTTACAAGAGTCAGGACAGTATTCAGACTAGCCAAACATCTAGAGACAAAGTAAGACATTTTGGTGAGTTAATACTCGATCAATCCGTTTGTAAAACAGAAAACTTATGGAATTCGCAAAAGTGTTTGGCCTATAGGTATGTAAAATATCTTAAGTCCAAAAATATCTTTAAACTAGATGTAATGCTCTAGTTACTTAGACTTATCACTAAATAAACTGAAAATATGCTACTCATATCTAGACATACGTAATAATTTCAGGTATTTATCAGTGTTAATAAGTACAAGCTTTACATACCAAGAGTTTTCAATTTGTTATAATCTTTTCAAGGTACTTGCCTACTCTTCTCAAGTTCAGGACTAAGTTGTACAAGAGGCTGGTGTTTCACGATCACGAGCATCTTGTTGTAGAGAAATGTCAGAACTTTTTGGCAAAGTCCTATCAAATTCTAAATTATCTTTTTGATTTTGTAAATGATTTAAAGTATCTACAAAATCCCGAATACCTTGAAATTTACGATAAACAGAGGCGAAACGAATATAGGCTACTTCACTAATAGCACTCAATTTACTCAGAACAATTTCACCAATTTCAGCACTGGTAATTTCTCTCTGAGATCTACCCTGTAATTCAACCTCTATTTCATTGACAAAAGCTTCAAGCCGACTAGATTCAATACCAGTCTTTTCGCAGGAACGGATAATACCTCGAAGTAATTTGGACTTGTCAAAGGACTCCTTTTTACCATCCCTTTTGATCACTGTTACTGTAACAAATTCTATTCTTTCATAAGTCGTAAAACGATGCTGGCAGTTCATGCATTCTCGCCGACGTCGAATGCTCTTACCAGATTCGGCTGACCGAGACTCTAGAACACGACTATTTGTATGTTGGCAAATTGGACATAGCATACTTTAAATTTTTCATACATAAATAATTTTGCCCAGCTCGGGGAGATGGCCATTTGTTATTACTTATTGGGTATGAGTGCTGGGCTAAGAACTCAGCACTCATTAAGTTATCAAAAAGGCAATTTTTTCGATAGGAAACTCATCAAGAATGATTACTTTCCAATCCTAGGTGGATCGCGGAAGGCGATCGCAAAAAATATTACACCTAAGGCCAAAGCTAATACCAGTATATAAGCTGTACTTTCCATAAGGGAATTTCCTGAAAATCCAATTCTTTATTAGTTTACCAGTTGATAGTAAATAAAAGTCCAACGAAAATACTTTGTAACTTTTTTCAAAGTAATCGTTGGACTTTTATCAAATTTGAAGATTAGATATACTTAATTTGGCCATAATTGTATTGATGCCAAATTTTAGTATTTGTTTTGTTATCTTTACTCCCTACGGGTACTCAAGTCACCCAGTTTCTGGAATAAACCAAACTCTACTTGTTCCTCTAGGTCTGGGTCAATACCCGCAAACACATCGCGGAACAAAGTCCGACATCCGTGCCAAATGTGACCGAAGAAGAATAGGAGAGCAAAACAAGCATGACCATAAGTAAACCAACCGCGAGTGCTAGTTCTGAATACACCGTCAGATCCTAAAGTTTCCTGGTCAAATTCAAAAGGTTGACCTCCCTGAGCTTTACGAGCAAACCTCTTAACATCTGAGGAATTAGTAAAGGTTTGACCATCAAGTTCACCACCGAAGAAGGTAGCTGTTACGCCCTGAGCTTCAAAACTATATTTTGACTCAGAACGACGGAAAGGAATATCAGCCTTAACTACACCTTGTGAATTCGTTAAAATAACTGGGAAAGTCTCAAAGAAGTTAGGTAGACGACGTACAAATAATTCCTCGCCATCCTTATCCTTAAACACAGGATGACCAAGCCAACCTTGAGCTAAACCATCACCATTGTTCATTGGGCCAACACGGAACAGACCACCTTTAGCGGGGCTATTACCAACGTAGTCATAAAAAGCTAATTTTTCTGGGATAGTTAACCAAGCTTCTGAAGCAGTTTTGCCTGCTGCTAACTCAGCTTGGACACGACGATCGATTTCTTGCTGGAAGTAACCACTGTCCCACTGATAACGAGTTGGGCCGAATAGTTCAATAGGAGTAGCAGCACTGCCATACCACATTGTTCCAGCTACAACGAATGCTGCAAAGAAAACTGCTGCAATACTACTAGAGAGAACTGTTTCAATATTACCCATCCGCAAAGCTCTGTATAGACGTTCTGGGGGTCTTACAGATAAGTGGAACAAACCAGCAATAATTCCCACAATTCCTGCTGCAATGTGGTGAGCTACAATTCCACCAGGATTAAATGGGTTAAATCCTTCTGGTCCCCAGGCAGGCGCTATGGGTTGGGCAGAACCCGTCAATCCATAAGGATCTGATACCCACATTCCCGGACCAAATACTCCGGTCAGGTGGAAGGCTCCAAAACCAAAGCAAAGTAAACCAGATAAGAATAAGTGAATGCCAAACATTTTTGGCAGGTCTAGAGCAGGTTCTCCTGTACGTTGGTCAAAGAACAAGTCTAGGTCCCAAAAAACCCAGTGCCATACAGCAGCTAGGAATAGTAGACCAGAAAGAACGATATGAGCTGCTGCTACACCTTCAAAAGACCAGAAACCAGGGTTGGAAGCTACTTCTCCTGTAACACTCCAACCACCCCAAGATTCGGTAACACCCAAACGGGCCATGAATGGCATAACAAACATTCCCTGACGCCACATAGGGTTTAGGACTGGATCGCTAGGATCAAAAATTGCTAGTTCATAAAGGGCCATTGAGCCAGCCCAACCTGCTACTAGAGCAGTGTGCATTAAATGCACTGAGATTAGTCGTCCTGGGTCATTCAGAACAACTGTGTGTACACGATACCAAGGTAGTCCCATTGACTACACTCCTCCTATAAATAATGATGTCTAATCTATTCTGAAAGCTTTAAGCTTTTTTCTTTTGCTTGTTATGCTGCTGCTGATAAAACTGACACAAAGCGTCACATAATGTGACAATTTGATGTTTACTTCCTGCTTCGACTGAGGCCGTCGGCGGTTACTCATCCACAGGCATTCACGGTCGAGCCAACCGCATCTCTTAGATTTATGCTCTCTTCAAAAATAAATTGTTCCAATATTGGTCCTATTATCAAGATTATTTCGGACAGAATGGCCAAATTTACCAGATGAGTGCATAAAAATTAAAACTTTTTCAAGAATTGTATAGAGTTTTGAAGTTAATAGCAAGCAAATTGAAGAAGGAATAAAATAGTATTAATTGTGGATATTCACCTAGTTTTAGCTAGTTCCGTCTTAAAAGTAATGGCAACTGCCATAGCAATTTCTACTGTAATTAAAATCAACTAACTTTTGACTTTTATTTTTTGACGTTTGACTTAAGTATGGTTGGTTTGACAAATGGCTGAGGTCTTGGAAAGGTATTCTAATACTTTTTCGGCATCAATCAAGCGAGTTAATACAACGTTGCCAATATTTTGATTAGAAGCAGACTGTTGAGCTTCGGTAGTGGGATAAATTTCTAGCATTAATACTGCATCTTCGACCCGATGAAGCCACATTTGTTCGTTTTTATCCCACAGACAGATTGACATTTTTTTGATATCGGGTGTCCGTCTCCAGGCAATTTCATTCCACAGGCCACCTACCGTCCAAATTTGACCAATTGCCCATCCCTCTGATAAGAAGAAGTATTTCACAGACTTTTCTCAGGTTAACTAATTTATTAAAAATTTTATCAAAAATAAGAATCTTGAAAATATCTACAAACAGATATTAAGTAATGTTAAAAAAGTTAGGTTATTGGCTGGAAAATATGAAAATTTAATGTTTTTTCTATAGAGTTATTTCTATTTGGATTTATATAATTAATTCGACTTAATTTACAGAATTTAAGCTGAAGTTAGGAAAAAATATAACAGGACTTAAGCAGGCGAACCCAGAAACCCGGTTTCTTGTAGATGTCTATTGTTCAAAACAATGATTTACTGTAGAAACCGGATTTGTTTGCGTAATTCCTAAGATAATATAAACCAGATTTAGGAATATTGATTATGAACCTTTTAACTGCTAACCAAAACGATAATATTCTTCGTCAAAATTCTGCAAGTAATGGTTTTTTGGTAAGTAAGCGATCGCCTGGTTTGGGGATGTTGGTAATTATTGACCCCAGGGTGGAAAATTATGGGATGTTGGCATCGGGGGTTTTACCGGGGGCAAAGATTGTAATTCTGGAATCTGGTGAGGATGGGGTTAGACAGGTAAGTAAGGCAATTTTTGACTATCCGGTTTCTAGTCTGCATATTGTTGGTCATGGTTCCCCTGGTAGTATGCAGTTGGGTAATACTCGGTTGAGTCTTGGGAATTTGGCAGCATACGGAGCGGAGTTGGAAAAGTGGGGAGAGGCGATAGGGTGTGGTGGAATATTGTTGTATGGTTGCGAGGTAGCTGCGGGAGATATTGGGGCAGCTTTTGTGGAAAGGTTGCATGAGTTGAGTGGAGTAGGTGTTGCTGCTGCTGTTGGTCGTGTTGGTTGTGGAGAGTTGGGAGGTAGTTGGGAACTTGGGGTTAAGGTTGGGAATGTTGGGGATGGTTTAGCGTTTGGCGAAGAGGTGTTCGTAGGTTATGGTGGAGTATTTGCTGAAAATTCAAGCTCAATTTTTGCCTCCCAGATAGATGTAGGACCAGATATACCAGCACCAGAAACTCCTCCTAATAGCCCTCCAATTGCAGTAGATGATTTTGTCAGTACACCTCCAAACACTGAAGTTACATTTTCATTTCTTAGTAATGACAGCGATCCTGATGGAGACAACTTTGGCATTAATAGTTTTGATAATAGCAGCACTAATGGGGGTATTATTGAGCTTAATGATAATGGTACATTTACTTATACACCACCCCTAGATTTTACTGATACAGATACCTTTACCTATACTATCATTGATGATTTTGGCAATACAGATACTGCCACAGTAAGAGTTACCATAGCTTCAGTCAACAACCAACCCGATGCAGTAGATGATTCTATAACGACATCTCAAGATACTGCTGTTTCTATTCCAGTTCTGAGTAATGATAGTGACATTGATAATGATCCATTAACCATTATTACTCCATTAGGTATTCCTTCTAATGGAACAGTTAGTATTAATGACCAAGGAACTATTGACACTACAGATGACGAAATTATTTATACTCCTAATAGTGGTTTTATAGGTCCTGATACATTTACCTATACTATTGATGATGGCAATGGTGGTACAGATACTGCCACAGTAAGAGTTACCATAGCTTCAGTCAACAACCAACCCGAT
>NZ_JBNHER010000320.1:14641-44681 GCF_050015975.1 Dapis purpurea BLCC-M126
TAGGTCCTGATACATTTACCTATACTATTGATGATGGCAATGGTGGTACAGATACGGCGACGGTTACTGTTAATGTCAATGCACCACTGCCAAGCTTTGCATTTACAAACCCAACCTACAGTATTAATGAAGATGGAACACCAGCAGGTGATTCGATACAAATTCAACGTAGTGGAGATACAAGTGGTATTGCTTCTGTACAAGTACAATTAACTGATGTCACAGCTACAGGTGCCCCCACTCCTTTTACAGATACAACATTAGGTACACAAGATTTTGATAATACTACACCAATTACTGTCACTTTTTCTCCTGCTCAAACTTTAGTTAATGTACCTGTAAATATTAATAATGATACTGCAGTTGAACCTATAGAAGAGCTGAATCTTAACTTAGTTATTGACCCTACAACAGGTACATTTGAAAATCCTGCTACTGCTGCGCTACAAATCATTGATGATGATGTTGCACCAGTTGTTCCCAACATTAGTATTAATGATGTCATAGTCAATGAAGGTGATGGTAATGCTATATTCACAGTTACTTTAGACCCGCCAAGTAACCAAACTATTAATCTAAACTATAGTACCAGTGATGGCACTGCTGAAACAACAGACGACTATATTGGGACTACATTTAGCACTCTCCCTATTCCAGCAGGACAAAGCATTGCAACAATAGAAGTTCCGATTGTCGATGATAACGTACCAAATGAAGGCGAAGAAACATTTAATGTAAATCTTACCAGTGCTTCTAGTGGCAATATTGTAGATGGCCAAGGAATGGGCAGAATTATTGATAATGATGTTATACAAACTGGCAGTATTAGTGGTACAGTATTCAACGACCTCAACAATAATGATTTTCCAGAACCCTCTGAGGGAATAGGAAATATCACCGTTTTCATCGACTCCGACAATGACAACATCCCCGACCCGAACGAAAGAAATACTTTAACCGACTCCAACGGTAATTACAACTTCTCCGAACTAGAAGCTAATACTTATAATATCCGAGCAGTACCTCAAGCTAATTTTATTCCTGAACTTATCGCACCAGTCCCCCTATTAGCTGGTGAAAATGCTACCATAAATATTCAAAATAATATCTCTCCAGGAAGAATCAGCGGTACAAAGTTCAATGATATGAACGGTGATGGAGCTTTTGACCCTGGTGAACCTGGAATACCTGGTGTAACAATTTACCTAGACTTAGATAATGATGGAGAATTAGACTCAAACGAACCATCTCAAACTACAGATAGTTTAGGTGATTATAGTTTCAATAACCTATCTCCTAATACATACTTTGTTCGAGAAGTTGTACCTCTTGGTTCTATGGCAACTCTCACTCCAAGTCAGCTTATTATTACTCCTCAAGGAGAAAATTTCACCAATATTGATTTCGGTAACACTGCTGCCAACGCTCCAGGAATTTCTATTACTCAAACAGGTGACAGCACTGACGTTACCGAAGGGTTAACAGAAGGTGATACTTACGAGATAGTTCTCAATAGTCGTCCTGCTGCTGCAGTTAATATTGCTATTATTACTTCAGATGGTCAAACTCTTCTTAGTGATAGTGGTGAAACACCAAGCAACACAATTAACTTGACATTTGACTCTGCTAATGCTTTAATTCCTCAAACTATTACAGTTACAGCAGTAGATGATAATATTGCAGAACCAGCTCCTCAAATTAGTAACATTATTCATACAGTTAGCAGTACCGACCAAAATTATAATGGTCTTACTGTACCATTTACGGTAGATGGTACACCATCGAGTGTCATTACTGCTAATATCACAGATGACGATCGTCCTAATGTTGTGATTACCCCCACTACAACTGAGGCAACAGAGGGAGGAGCAACAGGTAGTTATCAAGTATTCTTAACCACACAACCTATTGGCAATGTTTCTATCAACTTTAATACAGACCAGCAAATTCAACCAATAGAACCTATTACTTTTGACCAAACTAACTGGAATGTTCCTCGAACAGTAGCAGTTACAGCAGTAGAAGACAATATTCCAGAAACGGAAACTCAAAATATTGGTACGATCGCTCATACAGTTTTTAGTCAGAACGACCCTAACTATAATAATCTCAATATATCCCAAGTCACAGTGAATATTGATGACCCCGAAATTCCCGAACCTACACAAGTCCTGATTAATCAAACTGATGGAAATACGGTTTTTACTGCTGGAGGATCTGATAATTATACTATAGAACTAAATAGTAATCCCACAACTCCTATTGAAATAGCGATCGCCCCGCCCCCAGAAATCAATCTTGGTAGCGGTATTGGAGTTCCTATCACCCTAGAATTTAATGAATCAAATGGAACTACTCCGCAAAATGTAACAGTTACGGGAGTTAATAATGGTAACTTTAACATTTTTCACAGTGCAACTCTTGATGGTATTGATCCTAACCTACAATTTTTTGTGGATGGAGTACCGACAAATATTGTTAATGCTAATGTAACTGCTCTACCTTTCGGCAACATTAGTGGTACAGTATTTAACGATATTAACCGCAATGGTTCCCTCGATCTAGGAGAAACTGGATTACCAAACGTTACAGTTTTCTTAGATACTAATCCAAATGATACTCCTGACTCCAACGAACAACAAACTGTTACAAACGAGTTTGGTATCTATAGTTTCTTTGACTTATCACCAGATAACTATACAGTCAGAACAATTTCTCCTCCTAACGCGACTCTCACAACTGCAGCAGAGTTTCCTGTTTTCTTGTCTTCTGCTCAAAATGTCGATAATACTAACTTCGGTTATCGTTTTCCCAACCCAGGTACTCTCCAATTTAGCAACCCCATCTTTAGCTTTACGGAAGGTACGCCTAATGCTATAGTTACAGTAACTCGGACTGGTAGCAGCGATGGAATTGTAAGTGCTGATATTAATCTTACCGATGGTACAGCGAATCGAGGTAGTGATTTTGGCGACTCTGTTCCTGAGACTATTTTCTTTGCAGATGGAGAAACTCAACAAACTGTTAGTATCCCTATTTTTAATGATGAATTAGACGAAAATACAGAAACTGCCAATTTAAATTTAGCTAATGTAACTGGTGGAGCGAATATTGGTCAACCTGCTACTGCTACTTTGGAAATTATTGATGATCCTATAATTAGACCTCCTTTGACCATTCAAACTCAGGAGTTAGGGTTTGAGGAGTTTAACAATTTTGATCGTTTTGGTTCTATTGTGGTTGATAGTTCTCAAGGTTCCTTCAACCTTGGATTTTCTAGCAATACTGTGGCTTTAGATAGTCGGAATATACCAGGAGGTGAGGGAAGATTTAATGTTAATCCCACTATCAATAATACTGTTATTGCCCACGATACTGGTAATGCGATTAGAATTGATTTGCGTGACATAATTGAACAAGTAGGTGGGATTGGCTCTGGTAGTAGTCTTATCTTTGATTATGCTTCACCTAACAGAAGTCATACTGTGACATTTTTCGGAAATAATCAGCAACTTGAGCCGAGCGGATTTTTAGATCAGACTCGTGGTGAGCTGAATGATTTTAGTAATTTTATTAGGGAAAATATTCCAATTCCTGGGGGGACTCAGTTCATTGAGATTGGTAGTCAAGCAACTGAACTTGGTATTGATAATTTACAGTTGATATTACAAACAGAGGGCTTTTAACTGTTGGCTGTAATCTGGTAAAGTACAGAAACCGGGGTTGTATGAAATTTGGATACCGCTATGCTGACATCTGTCTGGTTCAAACCTGATTTCTTATAGCACTCCGAAGCAACCGGATTTGGTATAATAAAATTCTTGTTTGTAGTTTTGCTCTAGCCCTATAGTGGTTTTCCTGTACAGTAGTAGGGACATTTCATGGAACATCCCTACAATTCCCTACTGGACTGATATCATGTGCCCCCTCCGGGGGAGCTACGCTAACGGATAATCACTTATAATAAAGTATATGGTTTGTAGTAGGGCTTCAGCCCTATCTACAGTTCGGGCTGAAGCCCTACTACGAACTTTAATTATATATAACTATTTAACCGACACTAGATTATAATGTACGGTTAAATGACCATTCTTCCAAACTTCTGACTTTTGACTTCTGACTTCTACAACCCATCACCTATCAAAATAAAGGGAGCCCAATAATAAGGATGTTTAAAATTGTTGGCCTCTTTTTCAGCCTGAACATTTCCAGTTATTAAACCTAACTGCGCTTCTCGTAACGCTTTTGCTTTGGTAATATTCCCTTTTTTTAATGCTCGATAAAAATTAATCATTAGTAGTTGGGTTCCGCGATCGTCAACTTGCCATAAAGTAGCTACAGATGCTTTCACTCCAGCTCTTTGCATCTGATAACCCAACCCTAAAATTTCTGAACCATCTTGCAAAATACTTCCCATTCCAGTTCGACAAGCACTCAAAACTGCTAAATTAATGTTTGGTAATGATAAATTTGTAATTTCCCGGAGAGTTAAACGACTACCATCACCAAATAAAATAAACGAATCTTCTGGTTGCCCATTCACAAAATCTGCATGGGTGGCAAAATGTAGAATATTGTACTTATCAACCCTGGAAATAATTTCATCCCAACTAAATGCTTGATTGAACAATTTCATAGTATTAGGAATGATTTTAGCTAAAATTTCTATCTCTTCTCCGGCAAATTGTAATCCTGATAATTCAAATTCTCTTGAACCAACCATAAACTGATAGTTTCCTTCACTAAAAGCTGCTGCTAATACTCGCAATTTATCTAAAGGTTTACTGTTGAAATTAGTCAGACTCGCAGCCGTAATATTATTGATATTAAATTTTTCTATCAGCCATTTTTCTCCATCGTATAAAGCTCCTAAAGGAATATAACGTAATAAGCCATCAGGAGCATAAATAATAGTTTTTGTTCGCGCTGAGAGTAGTTCTATCTCCCAAGGTTTTATTAACCATTCGTACAATAGTTTTCCTGTTTCGCGTGCTGCCAAATCGCTAATTCTTCTTCTCGGATATGTCAGGGCTGCCCTAAAGTCAAAAATTGCATTTTTTAACTCTATTTTACTAATCGGTACTGAGCGATGAATTGGCAAACCATTACTTTTGACTAATACAAGTTCTATACGGTCTTCTAAAATTAAGGGATAAAGCAAGACAGCATTTTGCTTAATTTTGAGAATATTTTGTAATCTACTTAGATTAGTAATATCTAGACTTTCTCCCCCAGTTTTTTCCTGAAGTTGTTGTAAGATTTTGACGATCTCTTCATTAGAAATAAAGTTTTTGAATTTTGCTTGAATTTGCTGTTTTTGTGCTTCTAATTTAGTAATTTGTTGTTGTTGAGTAACAGACCTATTGACAGGTAATATATTTTCTAACTTTGTGAGTTCTTCATTTACCTGGACTGCTTGATTTTGAATAGCATTATAGTTATCTAGAAGTTCTTTTTCTTGAGGTAATAATTCAATTCCCAGCGCAGTTTGTTCATTACCCTCTACATTTTTGAGATAATTATCTAATTCTTGAACTTTCAATAAGTCTAATACTTTTTGGGCTTCTATAACTCGATTTTGCTGTAATAATAGATCGGCTAAACTGCGGTAAGTATCAGCAATTTTTTGTGCATAAGACTGTTTTTGAACTAGGGAAAGAGCTTGTATGTCTTGACGAATTGCTTCTGTGACATTTACAGAACTTTTATAGAAAATAATTGCTAGTTCTGGTTGTTTTTTGGTAACTAATAAATCTCCGATATTGCTTAAAGTTATTCTTTCACTGGCGCGATCGCCGATGTTTCTTTTAATAGTTAAAGCTTGACGATAATAGTCTTCTGCTTGAGTATATTCTTGGATACTTTTATAAACTGTTCCTAAACTATCTAGAGTTCTTCCTATTTCTGTTTTATTTCCTATTTGCTGAAAAATTGTTAATGCTTGTTCTAGATATTCTAGTGCTGTTTGATATTCGCTTTTTTGGTCATAAACTAAGCCAATATTATTCAGACTATTAGCTATTCCTGGTTTGTCGTCTATTTCCTTTCTAACTGTTAAAGCCTGTTGATAATATGTTAATGCTTGGTCATATTTTTTGAGTAGTTTATAAGTCAAACCTATATTATTTAAGGTATCTCCTTCACCTTTTTGATTCTTAGTTTGTTGGTGAATTGCTAAAGCTTGTTGATACCACTCTAAAGATTTTTCATATTGACCTAACTGTTGATAAATTAAACCAATATTGTTAATAACTGCTGCTTCACCTTGCAAGTTTCCTAGTTCTTTAAATGTTTGTAAAGCTTGCTGATAATATTCTAATGCCTGAGAATATTTAGCTTTATTTAGATAAATTGCTGCTATATTATTCTGAGTTCTAGCAACTCTAACTAAATCTCCTAATTCCTGACGAATTTTTAAAGCTTGCTGCAAATAATCTAAAGCTTGGTTATAGTTTCCTTGGCGAAAATAAACTGCACCAATACTATTAAGGCTACTACCAACACCTTTTTTGTCATTAATTTGACGACGAAGTTTTACTGCTTGCTGATAATACTCTAATGCTTGAGGATAGTTCGCAAGTTGATTATAAACTGCTCCAATACTATGAAGTGTTTTACCAATTTTTAGTGAGAGAGATTGATTACCATTTTCTGAGACTCTATATATTAATTGGTAGATTTGTAAAGCTTGTTGATATTTTTCTAGAGCTTCCTGGTATTGACCATCTTTGTATAGTCTATCGGCCTGTTTATAGAGTTCTTCTGCTTCAGTTTCTTGGGGAGCTTGAGATATTATTTGCTGTTGAGGTTGGTAAGCATTTAATATTTGAGGAAATACTGTTTCATAGCAGAGGTAAATGGTTAAAGTTAGGTAATAGATGAAGAATAATTTTATGAGTCTTTTTATTACTCTCCTTTTTTTACTAAGTTTAGACATTTTTTTTTGATTTTTTGTCTATAGCAGGCAACAGGGAAGAGGAAATAGCGGTGCAACCCCGCGTCGGTGACAGACGCAAGCGATCAAGTCCCACGTCGGGTTCAAGAATTTAGAATTTAGAATTTAGAATTTAGAATTTAGAATTACCTCTCCTTGAAAAGAAGAGGATTGACGAACAGGAAAATTTTGATTTATTATCCCTTTAAAAGGGGAGGCTTTAAACCAGAATATTTCGGTAAAATGCAAGTTGTTAGACCCCGCGACGACAACAGTTACAAAAGCTATTTTTGCTGAAAGATGATTATTCTTTCTTGTCATCTTCATCAAATAAAAGTGTTACGCTACCAGAGTCTTCTTCAATTTTTTGTATTCCCTCGCAATATTTAATAGGATTAATTTTCTCTTTTTCCGTTAAGAATCTTTGTCCTCCTTCACTCCTACATAAATATTTACTAATCTTTTCAAACTCTTGTTGACTACTTGCTTCCTCAGCTACTCCCATCACTTCCCAATAAGAATCTAAAACTTTCTCTCCTTGACCTAACTTATGATAAGTTACACCTACATAAAATAGAGCACGAGCTTCTGCTTCTAAGTCGCCAATTTCTCGCCGTAGTTTCAATACCTGCTGAAACTTTTCTAATGCTTTTTGATATTCCCAGTCTTGATAATATGCTGCTCCCTCTTTCAATAACCTATCTATTTCAGATTTACTATTAGCTCGATTATAAGAAACATTCTGTGCAAATGCAGGTGAAATTTCTAATTTTTTTGCTCCACGAAACCCTTCAATAGTGGGGAAACTCAAAACTAAAGCAGTAGTAATAACTCCTAGACATTTAATCCAATAACGCATAGATCAATACCTCCGTAAATCTAGCAAAAAATCTGTCTCAAAAATTCCGGATAGCTTAATACTTAAACAGATAAATTAACACTCTATAGCAATCTCTAATCCTGATCTAATTAAAATGAAGCAACTCATCTTTGATATTAGCTCTCCTTATAATATTTTGGAAAATACACAAATTTGCTGAACTTTCTCCGTATAACTAACTACTAGAAATTACTTATACTACCATCTTAAGCTTATCATATTTAAGCTGATCGTATATTGACCTATGAAGTATAGGCAAGAGGTAGACAAGTTCAGTAAATATACTGGTGATGTGAGGACTAATCAAGTGAATAGTAAACTTTTATTAACTTTAACTTCAGTATTTATTTTATCAATTCCAGTAACATTGGCAAAATCCGCAACCGGATTAACACAGATAAACTCTACAGAATTTGAGCCACAAAATAAATCCCTGCCCCATCTACTATCACCACCAATATCACAGGGACTGACTCACCCCAGATCGGTATTTACAAAAGTTCAAGAAAAACCCCTAGAACTAGCACAAGCATCAGATGAATACGAGGACTTCTCGGTACTAGAGCAAGTAAACTCCGTATCCCAACTTTCAGATATCCAACCAACTGACTGGGCATTTCAAGCATTACAATCATTAGTAGAACGTTACGGTTGTATCGCAGGATATCCAGATGGTACTTACCGAGGCAACCGTGCTATGAACCGCCTTGAATTTGCGGCGGGGTTAAATGCTTGCTTGGATAGAATGACAGAACTAATTGAAATATCTACAACAGATTTAGCCACTCGCGAGGATATGGCCAAAGTTCAACGTCTTGTAGAAGAGTTTGCTCCAGAGTTAGCAGCGCTCCGTGGACGAGTCGATGCTCTAGAAGCTCGGACTGCCGAACTAGAAGTCAATAGATTTAATGGTACAACTACTATATTTGGTGGAGAAGTGATATTTGGTGTAACCAATGGTTTTGGTGGAGAGGATGTGGAAAATGCTTTTGGCAGACGTGGGGATGGAGATGAAAATACAATTTTTAATTATCTAGTCCGACTGCAAACTGCCACAACTTTTACAGGAAAAGACCGCCTGCGAGTAGAATTAGGTTCAGCAAACTTTACCAGTCTGGGTTTTGCGGGTCAGCAGTCATTCAATACAGATATGGCTATCCTCTCTTACCAAACAGATACAACAATAAAAGAGAAAGATGATAATGGACAAATAATTGAACACAAAATACTTGCGAATGCTTTTCAAATATTCAAGTTAGAATATCGTTTTCCAGCTTTTAACGATCGCGTAGTTTTCACATTCCGACCTCTCAACTTTAGCTTAAATAGCGTTCTTACAGCAAACTCTCCCTATTTTGACGCAGGTAGAGGTTCCATTTCTCGGTTTACGGACTCTAGTCCCCTATTTAAAATAGGCAGACTAGACTCTGGTTTAGGTTTTGACTGGTTGCTTACCGACAAAGTACGTTTACAAGTTGCCTACGGTACACGGGATAGTGAAAACCCTGGTAATGGCCCTACTGGACAAGGTGGTATTACTGATGCGGGTCACAGTGCTACAGGAGTCCAATTTTTAACTGTACCCTTTGATAATGTCTTAACTGGCGTTACTTATATAAATGCTTATTCAGAAGATGGTTTTCTAGATACCTATACAGGTAGTTTAAATGCTGATACTTCTGGAGGTTTGCAACAACCTGCCAATATTAATGCCGTCGGTGGTACAGTGCAATGGCGAGTTTGGCAAAAAATAACTCTAGCTGCTTGGGGAGGTTGGGTATTTACAAATTATATTAATTCTGATGCTCACGCCACTTCTAATACTTATTTATTTTCTGTCGGTATGTCTGACCCTTTTGGTCGGGAGGGAGATTTATTTGCCGTCTTATTTGGTAAACCTTTAAAATTAGTAGATGGAGATAATGGTATTCAAGAAGATGAGGATACCTCTTATCACATTGAAACTTTTTACAGATATAAATTGAGCGATAATATCACAATTACTCCTGGATTTTTTGTAGTAACAAATCCAGAACATAATGAAGATAATGAAACAATTGTAATTGGAGTTTTGCGGACAACTTTCCGTTTTTAGATGAAAAAAACTATTAGTGTGTCTAAGCTAAAGTTCCGGGTAAAACCTAACCCCCCAACCCCCTTCCCTACCAGGGAAGGGGGAGTATTTCTCCCCTCTCCTTGCAGGAGAGGGGTTGGGGGAGAGGTCTTCCAAGTTGCTCAAATTTACCCACAGTTTTAGCTTAGACGCACTACTAGCCCGATTTTTAATAAATATATTGATGGCGCTGAAGTGCAACTAAAAACCGTTTTTAGGAGTTAATTATGCTAGAAAAAAATTACCGACAAAAAGATAATTTAGAACAACTAAAATTAATCATCCGTCTATCTCTGTTAAAAATTCTAGTCCTGCCTTTATTCTTTTTTCTTCCTTCTTTCTTATTCCTTAGCTTAATATCTACTGCTAATGCTCAAGAAGAAGATTATAGTAAACCTGCTGAACGGAAAATTAAGGTACCTTTTTTTGAGGAAGAAAGAAAATTAGATGCTGATAATGCCTTCAGTGGCTTTTCTAATACTTTTTTAAATGACGCTCTAGGTGGTACAGGAGACCCAATGGGTCGAGGAACTGTACCTGGTTCTGATTTTACTATGTCACCCAATGTATCTCCCTCAGAATTTGCTGACCCTAGTCGTGGACTTGATAATGGTGGTGGTGTAGGTGGAAATGGTGGTGGAGGTGGAAATCGTGGAGGAATGATGTCTCCATCGTTTGACCGGACTAATGTAATTATTCGTTAAATTAAGGAAGAATTCTAATATGGTGCAAGTTCAACAAATCGCTGGTCCAGGTCTTGAATTAAGAACAGCCCAAATTGCTCGTGAAGATCTCAATGAAAATCGTAATCCAGGAGATAATGGTCCATTAGCTATTGATATTTACAAAGGTCTTTCAGGACCAGGACAAGCAGATAATGCAGATAATTTTGTTTTAGGTGGAGATGGACCATTACCTTCACTGGCAAATTTAGGTTTGCCTCCTAATGTACCTGCTCTGGGAAATTTGACTGCTCCTGGTTCAATTGTTATTGACTTTAACAGGAATGAGAATGATACTATTCGATTCATTGATGGATTAGATAATGCACAGCGTATTGTTCAAGATTTACCCCCGAATTTCTTCCCCTTAAATCAGTTTTACCAATTATTTGGACCTGATGCAGAGGCAGGGAGAAATCTTTTACAAAACACATACAATATTTCTGCCACAGACCTAGACTCAAATAATGATGGATTTATCAGTGGTGCATTGATTATTAATCCCAATATTAATCCTGATGGTACCCGTACAATAACAGGATTTTTCCTCAATACATTTGCTGACGAATTAAGAGAGGTATTAAGAATTTCTCCTGGAAATGGTCCAGATCAAAACCCTGAAAATCCTCAACCATCTCCTAGAGAAATAAACTTTAATGATGCTCAAAATCTAGGAGGGTACTTTCGCGATCCCTTAACAGGAGTAACATTTAGTAATAATACCTTGGGGATTGTTAGTTTCCAGGAGGGAGGGGATGGAAATTTTATTGACCATTTGTCTAATTCCACCGATCGACTAAGAGGTAGAGCTATTACTTACGATCAAGGGGGTTCAATTATAATGAATGTGCCTGGTGGTTTTTCTGGGCCATTGACATTCGACTATTCTTCTCCTTTCTTTAATCACGAAGTTATTATCTATAGTAATCCTAATGGTAATGGCACTCCTTTAGCTAATATTACGTTAGACCGAAGGTTTGATACTCAAGCAACTCCCGGTGCTTATGGTTTAACTTCTAGTCGACAAATTAACTTTAGTGGGGTTGCTCAATCTGTTAGATTTGGGAGCGCACCTGACAAATTAGTTCTTGATAACATTAGGTTAGGAAGTATAGGAAGTATCAATGAACCTGTCCCTGTCGGTGGCGGAATTTTTCAAAGTTTCCCACCTGGGTAATAGTCGTAGTAGCGCATCTAGACTAAATTTGTGGGTAAAATCTAACGCTCTTATCCCCCCCTAACCTACCTTTTCCAAAGTCTATATTTTCTAAAATTTACTCACATTTTCAAGCTAGACGAGCTAGTAGTGTCGTGTCAAGCTTGAAAATGTGGGTTAAAAAACCTAACCCCCCAACCCCCTTCCCTGCAAGGGAAGGGGGGGCAATCCCCTCTCCTCGCAGGAGAGGGGTTAGGGGAGAGGTCTCCAAGGTTGCTCGCTCCTAACCCACAATTTTAGTCTTGACACGGCAGTAGGTTGGGTTGAGGTAACGAAACCCAACACACAATATTAATTAGGATTTAGGCACTACCCCACATATATAGCGTGAAAAACTCAAACGTTATAGTTTTTGAACTCTAGATATAGTAGTTTGGCGTAAGTCTTGATTAATCCAAGATACCATATTGATTCTGCTTTGTCGGTTGGGTTGAGGTAACGAAACCCAACACACAATATTAATTAGGACTTAGGCACTACCCCACATATATAGCGTAAAAAACTCAAACGTTATAGTTTTTGAACTCTAGATATAGTAGTTTGGCTTAAGTCGTGATTAATCCAAGATACCATATTGATTCTGCTTTGTAGGTTGGGTTGAGGTAACGAAACCCAACACATAATCTTAATTAGGATTTAGGCACTACCCCACATATATAGCGTGAAAAACTCAAACGTTATAGTTTTTGAACTCTACATATAGTAGCTTGTCGTAAGTCTTGATCGAGTCATAACCAAAACTCTGTAGGGGCGAATGGCCATTCGCCCCTACCGCCAAAATATTATAACCTAAATAAGATTACTATAGGAGAAATTAAAACTTAGAAAAATAATGAAATTCTAGAATAATCTCAAGAGAATTATGATGAAAAATAAAGTTATAGATGTCACAGGTCTAAGTCCAAAACAGATTGCTATGGTTGAAGAAATTATTGCCGCTTTTAAGGCTGTTTCTCAACATAATAATTCCACACAAAATCTCAATCAGAAAGAAGATAAAGGGAGAGAAGAATTGAATCAAATTAATCAAGAATTTAATTGGTTAGTTGCCGATATTGGTGTCAAAGAACCTATAAATAGAAGTAATATCTATGGTATCGAGTAAAAAGATAAAGCGGTATTTAGATACTAACATTCTGGTGTATTCAATTGATTTAAGTAAAGAAAATGTAGAAAAACATCGGGCAGCTTTAGAAATTTTAAGACCTAGTATAATAGAAGTTATCTGTCTGTCACCTCAAGTGATTGCCGAGTTTTATGCTGTTGTTACCAGTTCCAAATCTGTAGCTAATCCTCTGACTACTGAAGATACAATAATGAGAATTGAAAGATTTTTACAAATGCCAAATGTAGAACTTCTCAATGTGTCAAATCATATTTTTGAGGAATGGTTTGAATTACTTAAAATGAATCCTGTAAAGGGTGCTAGAGTATTTGATTTAATGCACATTGCCATTATGAAGTATCATAATGTAAGCAGTGTTTATACATTTAATGAAGATGATTTTAATTGGCAGACTGAAATTGAGGTAATTGTGCCTAGTTATTAAATTCAATTTAAGTATTTGTAGGTTGGGTGTAACAAAACCCAACACATTGCATTTCACCAATAACGGTTGTAACTAAACCGAATTTGATATAAGTTGGGTTTCAATTTAGTTCTACCCAACCCTATTTCCAATTTAACTATCAACAACTACTCACACTCAATCAAATTACCAGCAGAAACAAACCCCCGCAAAGGATAACTAATTTTCACCCACTTACGTTTTTCACCATTTTTATCGGGAATTAACCGATAATTTTCTACTAAAATAAGTTGACCATCAACAGGTACTTTTCCTCTATATTCGGAACGTCTCGAAGCATCCGACCGTACTGCCAAACCTCGTGGTGCTTTTTTACTGTCAATTTCACGACATAAACTTTCATCTATTTCTGATGCAGACTCAGAAGTTGGAGATGTTTGTGTTGGTAAATTATTAATAGAAGTATTTTCAGTAGAAGATTCTGTGGGAGTTTCTCCTGAACTATTTTCGGCAACTTCAGAACATTCTATTAAATTAGTTTCATTTCCAGGAAAACCCCTAGAAACAAATCCCGAAATAGGAGAACTAATTTCCACCCAGGTACGACCAGCAGGGCCGCGAATATTTCGATAACCTTCTATTAATTTCACCTGTTGATTAAAGTCTACAGTACCAACTTTAGGAGAATTAGGGGTAGGTCTTTTATTTACAGTTAGACCTGTTTCGTCATTAACTTGACGACATAAACTAGCAGTTTCTTCAAATATTTGAGTAATTTTTGGAGATATCTGAGTAGTTTCTTCAGATATTTGAGTAATGTCTGAAGATACCTGAAGAGTTTCTTCAGATACTTGAGTAATTTCTGGAGATATCTGAGTAGTTTCTTCAGATATTTGAGTAATGTCTGAAGATACCTGAGTAGTTTCTTCAGATATTTGAGTAATGTCTGAAGATACCTGAAGAGTTTCTTCAGAAACCTGAGAAGTTTTGATGTTTGTGATAGCTTTTTTACCAATACTAAGAACTATCATTAACATTAATATTAACAATGCCACTGATTGACGCATATTTATTAATTCAAAAGTCAAAAGTCAAAATTAATTTATATAAGTTAAAAGTTAAAATTCAAAAGTTATATCAAATTCGCTTGTTTTAAAGTATTATAAGAAACCGGGTTTATGGAAGGTAGATATTAGTATCGTGGGATTTAATATAAACCCGGTTTCTATAACTTAATATTGACGCATAGTTATTAATTCAAAAGTCAAAATTCAAAAGTCAAAATTAATTTATGTAAGCAATATAAGTTTAAATTTAAAATTTAAAAGTTATATCAAATACGCTTGCTTTAGAGTCTTATAAGAAACCGTGTTTATAGGAGTTAGATGTTAGTATAGTGGGATTTAATATTATAAAAAACCGGGTTTATGGAAGGTAGATGTTTAGTATTGGGAGATTTAATATAGTTATAATACCAAATTCAAAAAAGGCTGTTACATTCCAATTTGTGATTTATTCGTATAGTTTAATACTTTATGGCTTAGATTTATTGCCAAAATCAAAGTTTTTTCCTCTATTTTTTGTCTATTTATCTTTCCTGGTTCCAGCGTTCCTTATCTCCTTTTACTTGTTCTGTCACTGTAGCAATATTTTATGAAAATGGTATAAGAAACCGGGTTTATGGGAGGTAGATGTTTAGTACAAGGAGATTTAATATAAACCCGGTTTCTATACTTAAGACTCTGTTCAAATAAACCTAGTTAAAACTGCTGCAAAAAGCGTAAGTCACTAGCATAAACCCGGCGAATATCATCAATTTGGTGTAGCACCATGGCAAATCTTTCAACCCCAAAACCTGCTGCAAAACCTGTATATTTTTCCGGATCGTAACCCACTGCTTGCAAAACATTGGGGTCTACCATCCCACAACCTAATACTTCTAACCATTTGCCATTCCATTGTAAATCTACTTCTGCGGAAGGTTCGGTAAATGGGAAATAACTAGCGCGGAAACGAATGGGTAAGTCTCCAAACATTTGTCGGAGGAATTCTTTAATAGTTCCTTTGAGGTCAGAAAATCTTAATCCTTCGTCTACTGCTAAAAGTTCAAGTTGATGGAAAACTGCAGCATGGGTTGCATCTACGGTATCGCGTCGATAAACACGACCAGGAGCAACGACTCGGATGGGCGGCTCATTTTTTTCCATGTAGCGGATTTGTACTGACGAGGTATGAGTCCGCATTAAATTTCCGTCTGGTAGGTAGAAGGTATCCTGCATATCTCTCGCGGGGTGGTCTGGCGGAGTATTTAGAGCTTCAAAGTTGTAGTAGTCGCTTTCCATTTCTGGGCCTGTGGAGATTGTATACCCTAAACCAACGAAAATGTCAAGGGCACGGTCTATGAGGCCATTCAGGGGGTGGATTTTTCCCTGGGAGCGTTTTACTCCTGGCATACTAACATCTAAGGTTTCGGCTTGAAGTTGAGCTGCAATTTCTGCTGCTTGTAAACTGCTACGTTGTTCCTCTAGATTTGTTTGGATAGCTTGTTTAACTTCGTTGGCGATCGCTCCTACTTTTGGTCGTTCCTCTGGGCTGAGTTTACCCATTGCACCAAGAATTTTGGACACTTGACCTTTTTTGCCTAGATAACTAATCCGTAAGTCTTCTAATTTATCTAGGCTTTCTGCTATGGCGATCGCTTCTGTTGCTGCTTGGCGTAATTCTTCTAATTGCGTTTTTATATCACTTATCTGCATAATGGGTAAATAATATTTACAATATTTTTATTTTTGGGCAGGTTTCATACAAATTATAATTTGCAGTCTGATTTTATCATTGGAATAGATACAATGATTTAAACGCAAAAAATAGGTACAATCTTTGAGTTTAAAACTTTAGATGTGAAATAATTTCGTGAAATTACTGTAGCCTCAAAGTTTTGAGCCGATAAAATCTTAATGCTTAAGTTTATGACTTTTGTCAAGAATAGAGATTTTTCCCGAAATTCTAAATTCTTAAAATTCTAAATTCTAAATTCCGTTCAACGGTATTCTCTTGAAAAAATGAAAATATTGGTTAGTAACGACGACGGCGTTTTTGCAGAAGGTATCCGGAGTTTGGCTAATGGTTTAGCAGCAGTAGGCCATGAAGTTATTGTTGTTTGTCCTGACAAAGAACGTTCAGCCACAGGTCATGGTTTAACATTACATCAACCAATTCGGGCCGAAATTGTCAAATCAATTTTTGATGATAGGATAACAGCTTGGGCTTGTTCCGGTACTCCTGCTGACTGTGTAAAGCTAGCTTTATTTGGCTTATTAGAAAGTAAACCAGATTTAGTATTAGCAGGAATTAATCATGGCCCGAATTTAGGAACAGATATTTTATATTCTGGTACTGTTTCTGCAGCGATGGAAGGAATAGTGGAAAATATTCCTAGCATTGCCTTGAGTCTTGGTAGTTATACTTCTAGGAAATTTGAAGTTGCTGTCAATTTTGCTCAAAGTTTTGTACAAAAAATAGAAAGCCAACCTTTAGAAAATTTAATGTTACTAAATGTAAACATTCCAGCAGTCGAAGAAACAGAAATAGCAGGAGTAAAAATTACCCGTCAAGGAATTCGTCGATACATAGATATATTTGAAAAACGGGTCGATCCGCGAGGCAAAACCTACTATTGGCTAGCTGGAGAAGTGCAGGAAGATGTAGAAGAAACTAACGATCAATCCTCATTAGAAAAATTACCAACAGATATTCAGGCAATTGGTGAAAAATATATTACAATTACCCCCTTGCAATACAATCTAACTTATGCTAAAGAATTGGGTTATCTACAAAAGTGGAAAATTGATAATTTTCGTGAATAGTTAACACTAATAAAATAGAAAGTAAGGCTACACTATATAAAGAGTAGGCAAGATATTTCAGATTGCAGATCAAAAAAGTTCAGCCGTCTAACTGGTAATAATTTTCGTTGATTTCTCAAAAACAAATATGAACGCTCCCACATCTAAAAGTAATTATGTTACCTGCCCAATTTGCAATCGCCACAGTATTGCACAACCGGTAGAAATGTTTAATGGGCTATTTACCTGTCCATATTGTCATTCCCATCTGGTAATAAGTTGGAGTGGCCATTATGTCAGAGACCCCTTAGCAATCCAACAGCTAGATATTGGACAAATGCTCAGACAGCAAAGTAGACCATTGGCAAGGTTACGCCGTGACTTGACTCGCCAGTATTTACCAATATTTGTGGTGATTGGTAGTGCAATATTTTTCGGGGGAGCGATCGCCACTCTAAGTAAATTTGATTTTAAGTCGGGTATTTTTGATGAAGTATTAGAGTGGGTACAGGGAAATGAGAAATTTGATAATCAAAAGAGTCAGTAGTTATCATATCTCTCTGGAAAAGAGGGATATAGGGGGAAAGAATTAATCATTTCTGCGTATGGGATTGATTTAATTTTTAATTAGATGTCTATTGAATTTATACTATTTTTATAAAGAATTATTAAGGATAGGACTTACAGCAGTTTTAAAATTGATAAACCATAGTTTTTAAAGTAACCCTAAAGTATTTTATGATTGGTTATCGCTGATTCCAAAATATTTTTTGTATTACCATAAATTGTGCTGTAAGGACTCAATAAACTTTATTTGAGGGGTTAGTATATTGATGTTGGAAGAAAATGAAATTGTATATGAAATTTTACAGGAAAAAGATCTAGAACCAACAATTAATTGTTTGGTTGATGTATTTCCCAATGCAGAACCTATGTCAAGAGCACTTGGAGTTACACCTAGTGAATTTTATCCGTTTGCTAAGATAATTTGTCAAAAAGCTGTGGCAGAAGGATTATCTCATATTGCTAAAGATTCTGTTACTTCTAAAGTAGCAGGATTTATTATTTCAGAGCATTTATCAAATGAGTCAGAGGAAGAAATACACAAATATATTCCTCAAAAATTTGAGGTTTTTTCCCAGGTTTTAAAAGAGCTACATGAGCAGTATGAGATGGAAAAAAAACTCGTTAATAGCAAGATATTTCATCTTTTTTTCTTGGGAGCTAGAGAAGAATATAGAGGCAGAAAGATTGCCAATAAATTAGTTGAAAATAATCTCAAGATGGCAGCTCAAGCAGGATTTTCTAAAGGAATAGTAGAAGCTAGTGGAAAGATATCGCAGCACATTTGTCGAAAATATGGTTTTGAGGATAGAGTTTCTTTAGATTATCAGACTTATGAACATAAAGGAATTAAAGTATTTGAGGAAATCAAGGAGCATCAAAGCTGTATTTTAATGGAAAAAGCATTGATAATGGATAATGGATAATGGATAATTGATAATTAATCCCCAGAGGTTTAAAGCTTCTCCTTTTCAATAGATACATTGATAATTGATAAGTAGGTAGGTTTAATTATCCGCACAATAGCAATGGAGATTTACGCGCAGTGAGGAGTTCTTGAGAACTTACTTCTGGGTTATTTATCAGATTTTTTATTTTAACCTTTATTTATGCCTACCTACTTAATTAATAATCAGGACTTACGCATGAGGTACGAAAAACTATGATTTGAGATTGCTTCCCTGTCGGTCGCAATGACGAAAATACGTTGTACTGCGTAAGTCCTATAATAATTAGAGATAGTTTTAATTATCTATTATTCATTATCCATTATTCATTACTTTCCTTGTCTTTTCTTGTGACTAACGCCCATTCTTTGACAGTATTCAAAATCTGAAAATTCTCTAGAGCGAGATTGTTTAGAGTTGATGCTTCAACTAATAGATAGGGTTGAGGTAAATTTTGCCATTGCTGTTGAATTTTCTGTGGCCCAACACGCTTAATCAGGCGATCGCTATAAAAATTTAAAGAGGGGCGATCTTTAGTATCAAAAGAATAAATAATTTGAGCAGGGGGTGTATTTTGCTGAATCATTTCTCCGACTGGTTTGACAGGATAATCTTCTTCTAACTCCCATATCCAATGAGGGGAGCTAACAAATATGAGCAGTGAAAGATATGTTCCCCAAATCAAGATCGACAAAAACTGATGGTCTTGTTGGTTTAATAGTAGAGTTGCCATTGTCATTGTCAAACCAACAGCTACAGAAATTAACTGTAACTGTAAATTAGGTTTTGCCAAATTTGGCTCTCCCAGATGAAAAATACCACCAAAGTAAACACAAGCAACCCAAGCTACTAAAGCTAGTAGTGCAAATAAAGCTACTACCAAACGATGATAAATAGTAGGAATACCCCAGAGATGTTTTGCACTATCTCTCTGAGTTGGGAGATATTGATCGGTTGGAAATTGAAAGTATCCTAAATCTAATGGAAATTGATGCCAAATTTGTGTTAAATAACTACCCACGGCTAAAGCAAAGGCAGGGTAAATAGGCAACACATACCAGGGTAATTTGGTATTCATTAGGGAAATAGCTAGCAAATAGACTCCACTCCAAACCAAAACTAATTTTCCCCAACTCAGATTACGATTTTTCCAGCTTAAATATAATCCTGGCAACCAGAATAACTGCCACGGGAAACTATACTCAATAATTTCTAATAAATAATACCAAATAGGTCCATCATGACTACCTACAGGTTGCCAAATACGTTTGAGAGATTGATGGAAAAAGTTGGCATGGAAAAATTCAACACCGTAATGGAAAAATTGAGCTGTGTACCACAGAAAAACTGGTAACATACCCAGTAGGATACCACCCCAAAAATATTTACTACTTAATAGTCGGGGAGTATCCCACAAGAGAAAGAAAAAAGCGATCGCCCCTAAAAGCAATCCTAAAATAATTCCTTTAGTGAGGGAAACTAAAGCAAAACTAATACCAATGGCGAGAGAATACCGGAGATTGTGGCGCGAGCGTAATACACACCAAATCATTAACAGAAAAAAACAAACTACTGCACCATCTAACATGGCTAAACGCCCATGTCGCACTATGGGTAATAAAGTTAAGTAAACCAAAGCGGTAAAAATTGCCGGGGTGCGTGGGCGAAATAATTCTCGACTAACGCAATAAATTAAGGGTACAGAAAATGCGGTTAATAAAGCAGGAAATAAACGAGCAGTTAATTCACTGACTCCTGCAATACTATAGACAAAAGCGATCAACCAATGTATTAATGGTGGTTTATTAAAATAAGGGGTATTGTTAATAGTAGGATAAAGCCAATTCCACTTTTCTCGGCTAATTTCTCTAGCTACTTGGGCAACTATTCCTTCATCCCAGTCTCGTAAAGGTAATGTTCCTAAATTAGCAGAAAAAAGTAGCACTGCTGCTAATAGCAAACTTAGTATTAGCAGTAAATCTATATGGGAATGTAAATTTTTCTTGGTCAATATTTTGTTAAGCATCTAATTATCTTAAAAACCAATTACTATATTTAAAAACGTTACTGAATTAGCTCTTAATGTTTAAGAATTAAATTATTGAATACAGCGGTTTTGTTTATGGGTAGACCACAGTAGGGACATTACATCCAACATCCCTACAAGGTTTTGATTGTGACGTCAGGTCATCTATTTGAAAAGTTATTAATTATAGCATTATTTTGTGGAATTAGTATTATATCTATTTATAACTATTTAACCAAACATGATATGAAACAAAATTTAACTATTATACTCTAAACAGCTAAGAGTTGGACTCTTTCACATACAATCTTAGTAAAGTTGATTTGCTATGATATAAAATTCTGGTGTTATCTGTGGAATGTAAGGGTAAAATTTATGGTAAATTTCAGCCAAAAAATTAATCATCTCTTTCGGGAAGCTCAAGACATTATTTTACAGGAATTACGACAACCTCTTGACCGAGTTGCTATTAGTTTAATTATCGCTTTAAGTTTGTTAATTTGCTTATTATTTTTAGGTGGAGGCAATACCGCTCCAAAAGTTAGAGATTTTAGCTGGCAAAATAAAAATATAGGAGCTGAAGATACAGCTTTTATCCTAAATTTTAATCGACCAATGAATCATGCTACTGTTGAAAAAAACTTAAAAATTGAACCATCTTTACCAGGAAAAGTAAGTTGGGCAGGTCGGAGAATGGCTTATACTATTTTAGAACCTGCTCCCTATGGTAATCAATATAAATTAAAATTATCCGAGGCAAAAGAAAGGTTTTATGGACTAGATCAAGGGCAAGTAATGCAGCCTTTTCAAGGTTCATTTCAAAGTCGCGATCGCGCATTTGCTTATATAGGCTTTCAAGGTCAAGAAAAAGGTAGGTTAGTATTAATTAATTTGACTAAAGAGCAACAGCCAATATTGCTCACTCCTCAAAATCTAGAAGTATTAGATTTTCAGTTTTTTCCGGAGGGAAAAAAGATTTTATTTTCAGCAGTTGAAAGGAAAAATGAAGTCCCAAGTCTTTTAGAACAAAAAATATATACTGTGACAACTGGTATTAATTCTGAATCCCCTGGAGAAAAACGAGATTCTAGAGAAGCTTTAGGCAAAATTGAAAAAGTTCTGGATAATTTAGAATACCAAAACTTGAAATTTGACTTATCTCCTGATGGTAAAATAATTATAATTCAACGGGTAAATAGAAAAGATGTATTTGATGCAGGTCCTTGGGTATTAGAATTAGGGAAAGAAGTAAGACCACTAACAAATAAAGATGGAATAATTCAAAAGGGTGGAGACTTTTTAATTACACCAGATAGCAAGAATTTAGTGATTTTACAAGGGAAAGGAACTTCTATTTTGTCAATAAATCCAGAAACAGATTCAGGGGATTTAATATTTTTACCAAAGTTTGGAACGGTATTGAGTTTTGCCCCAGATGGTTCGATGGCAACAATGGTAAAATATAATCAAGATGGTACAAGATCCCTATATATTGTGACTAATCAAGGTGAGGAAAGGGAGATATTACGGACTCGTCCTTATGGTAATATTCTTAGTGCAGAATTTGACCAGACTAAAACTATTTTATATTGCTTATTAACCCAAGTAGTAGAAAATCCAGAAGAATATCAAGAAAAACCTTATATTGCAGCATTTGATATTAAGAGAAATTTTTTAAGACCATTAGTTATTTTGCCTAACCAACGGGAAGTTAATCTGGATTTATCACCAGATGGTTTAGCATTATTATTTGACCAAATGGTGACAATTTCTAACAAAGAGGATGCAGAAGAAAATACTGAAAAAAACAGACAAATTAGTCGTCTATGGATGTTACCTTTAGACTCGAAAATGCCAGAAGATGATTCTCCATGGAAATTAAAACCAGAAGAGTTACCTCTAACTGGTTTTAATCCTAAGTGGGCACCTTAGAGAATTAAGAATTGAGAATTGAGAATTGAGAATTGGGAGGAAGAAATCAAGAAAATAGGGAATTAAGAATTGATAATGCCAGATTTGATAGGCTAAAAACTTTGATAAAAGTAAGAGTTTTAGGCAATTATTTGAAATTTTTTGATCTGTCCGCGCCCTTTGCTTCGACTGCTATACTATGCCTGAAAAAATAATGCTACGAAAAGGTAGAGGTTGATCGGATATGCTTAAAAATAGCTACTCCAATTCATTTTAGATAGTTAAGGTTTGCTGATTAAATATCAAAGCATTGACATATAAATGTTTGAACAATTTTAGGTATGGAAAAAGTACCAGCTTTTCAGTTGATATATCTGAAAAAGTGAGCATTTTGGGGTAACGCGAGGCCAAAAAATTAAGGGACTATTTTTATGACTACCTACTTTATAATTTCCATTCCTCCTGACTCCTGATTCCTTTCCCCTACTAAAAGACTTATTGAGCAAGCCCTAGTACCGCTACGCGGAAGTCAGAATTCAACCCACCCCTAACCCCTCCTGGGAGGGGAAGTCAAAAGTTTTGATTGGTAAGGCTTTGAGTATTTTGTCACTGGTAACATATTTCCGTCATCCTGCACTAGTTATATATATTGTTGTCTCCTTTTTTTGAAAATCTACCCCTTCTTCCTTCTTCCTTACTTCTACTGTGACATAAATTTACTTCTTATTTTTAATATAAAAGTCAACTTGTATTGCTGGACTTAACTCACCTAAATAAGTTAATAATCCATAGATAAAAAACACACATCCCATCATTTCCATGACTTCTTCTATAGTGGCTAACATTGCATAAACTAAATTCTGCTGACCATCAATTCCATCGTAGTAACTTCCCACCATTTCCATACCCAATGCACCACCAATATATATACTAATAGCAATTATGAAATATCGTTTTAACTGATTTGGTAAATACAGAATAAATTTCCAATATTTCCAGAGAAAAATAGCCACTAAAATTGTTCCGGGAATTACCCAAACAGAATGCCAGAAACTAGGAAGATTTAGGGCATCTGCTAAGTCATCAATAATCAAAATTTCATGGATACTAGCTATTTCATCAATTGCTAATATAAAAAAGATAATTGAGAGAGTTCGCCATTGTCGCCACCAACGGTCAGACTCTGATTTTTTGATAGAAAAAATGCCACGAATAATTAATCCACAAGATACTAACATTAAACCTGAATACCAAGTGGGAATATTCATTTCTCGGTCAAGGTTAAATATTCTTGTCCAGGGTTCGCGGTAATCAAAAACGTATTTACCTATCTGAATAGCAATGCTGCATATAGTTAAGAATATTATGCCAAAAGTTAAGTATTTAGCAACATTAAAAGGAGAAATTGTGATTTTAAATTTCATTTAATCAAACCTGAATTAGGAAAAAGTAATACTGTTTTACGGAAATCAAAAGTCATGGATCGAGTGCGTAATTCTGAGGTCTCCTACGGGGCGTATAAAGTGCGGAATTACTTCCGCACACAGCCCCTCCAGAATGTTAAGACGCACTCAAGACAGTCAAAAGTAATATTTTATAGCATTAAAACTTTTTCCTCCTTATACCTTTAAACTCTCTTCTCTTGCCTCCTGATTCTTACCTGGTTATTTAAAACTCTTTAACCGAACATGATACAAATGTTCAATAATCAATTCAATCTAATTTTAGATAGCACAAAAGCGCATAAATAAATACAGCAATTCCTAACATTTCAAAAAATTCTTCAATTGTTACCAATATTTCATAAACAAACATCTCACTATCATATAAATAAGCGTAATATCCATTAATCATTTCCATGCCAATTGCACCTCCAACATAAAATATTCCAGATAGAAAAAATAGATATTTTATTTTTGGAGGTAGAGCCTGAACAAATTTCCAATAAATCAATGTAACAGCAATAACCAATATTAATCCTGGAATTACCCACGTGTAATAAAATATTCCCGTGGCATTCAGCAGTTTTCTTAAAGGATGAATTAGCTGTTCGTGCAAGCTAATTGTTTCATCAAGTGCTAGATAGAAAAATATGACAGATAAGCCTATCCACTTGCGAGTATATTTATCTTGGTTTTGCAATTTTTTACGGGAAATTAACCCCAGAAGAACTGAGGAAAAAATTAAATTAAAAGAAGAAAATAATGAAGGAATAGTATATTCTCCATCTACGTTTATTTTATCAATTAGTTCTTGAGAATTATGCTGGGTATAATATTCAAAAAACTGTCCTATAATACTCGTAATACTCAAGCCAATAATAATAAATATGAAGAATCTAATAACCTGTTTTGGAGATAAATTAATCATCTGAAATAACAAAAAAATAATTTACTATATCATATCTAGAGCCTAGGCGATCGAAAAGTTTTTGTTTGTAGTATTGCTCTAGCCCTAGAAATATTTATCAAAATAATTGGGTCGCTCAAACCCGCCTTTTCAAGCGAAATGTTTTTGGATACTTGCTCAAATCCCCATTACAAAAACAACTTCTGTACCTTACAAATCTGACTGCTCCCCTTTCTAACTTCTGATTTCTGACTTCGTTAACTAGAGGGGTAGAGCAATACTACGAGGTTTAGTTATAACTGTTCATCCAGACATGATATAGCGTTTCTCAAATCGGTGAGATACAGTTTTATATCAAATCCGCTTAATTCGGTATAAAAAAATGTTCCATCTTCAGCTATTGCTAAATATGCACGCTTATTTCCCCATCTCCCCACACTCCCCACCCTCTTTATCTAATTACATCGATGCTACCGGATTTGATATTATATCCCCCCCTGCCCCCAGATCCCCCCTAACCCCCTTTTTAAGGGAGGGGGATCGTAAATGTACCTCATCTTTATGAGAAGTGCTATATAACATTTCATGGAAGTCAAAATTCAAAAGCTCAAAGTAAAATTTGATAAATTGAAAATTCTGACCAAAATTAACGACAATTATACAACCTATAACGATAACCATTAACTTTTGGTTGATAATCAGAATATTTTCGGCAATTAAAAGTTTCTAATTCATTTGCTTCTACCTTAAAATTAACTCCCCATAAATCAAGTGGTCGTGATGTTTCAGAGAGAAATTTAGCTAAAGTTGAATCAGGAGTTAATTTTTGATTTTGTTGTCTTTTAACTAATAAAAATTGAGGTTGAAAAAAATCCGAGATATTGGTTTTATATTTTTGACGTTTAAACTCTAGACCAAGTGCAATTAAAGCACGAATTTCTGCATGGGTTTGATAAGTTGTGGCAATTAAAGGTGCAGCTTTAGATTGTGTTTGAATCTCCTCAACCAGAAGGTCTGCACGCCGTGACCTTTGATAACCATAATTGTTAATTACGGTTAATCCACCGCATAAACCTATTAATAAAACTACAATTACAACTCTCTTGTTAATCTGTTTTAAATTAGAAACAATTAGACTTGTGGCAGAAGTAATAATCAAATCCTTTTTTGTTGCTCCTTCTTTTTTTATTTTACCTATTTCTTTGTCAGAAAAAATATTTTCTACCTCTGTCTGATTTTCATAATTATTCCAACATTTCGCCAAAATTGCAGCTAATAAAATAATGACAACAGGAAAATAAACAAAGTGATAGCGAGCAGCAAGAGATAAATCTCTACCCATACCGTAAATGATAACCAAAAATAAAGCGATCGCTCCTGCAAAAAAAGTGACAAAAACCTGAAAAGATAAACGGTTTTCCATATCATTCATCTGTGCTTTCCACCCTCGCCATACAGTAGGAGCAACCCAAATCAACATACCCAAAAGTATTACTCCAGATAAAATAGTCACAAACAAACTTGTTCCTTCAATGGGCAAAAGCCATACCATTGTTAATATCCAAGCTAACAAACGAGGAATAGGATGCCAAATTTCATCAAGATCGAAGCTAGTTGAAATCCAGTCAGTAAGTTGATTATTAGCAACACCTATCACTACAGGTAACCAAACCAAACAACCAATAAACGTTCCCAGAGCAACTAGATAAATTCGCCACCAATAACTTTGAAATCGGTTTTGTATATCTCTCAACCAAAAACTTCCAATAACTAATCCTTCCGTAGCTAACACCAAGATAAAAATATAATGGGTGGCAATTCCTAAACTATTGATAGTAACCCAAACACATCCGAGCCAAATTGGAAATATTCTGTGTTTTTTCAGATAGGGTACTATTGCGAGCAAACAAGTTATAGAAGCAATAATCCATACAATAGTCAGGGTGTGATGTCGAGATTCTTGAGCGAGGTAAATGCCATAAGGAGAAATAGCCATTAATGCTGCTGCTATATGACCTACTAATGGGGAAAACGCCAAACAACCCAAGCCAAAAATTGCCGGAATAGCAGCTACTCCGAAAATAGCACTGAGCGATCGCCCCACCCAGAGAGAAACTATTTCTCCATCAGTGCTAAATAAGTTAAACCACAAATGATTTATGACAAAATAGAGCGGAGGATGAGTATCCTCACTGAGTAACTGATGAATTACATCAGTGGGAGTAGAAGTGGACTCAAATTGCAAGGGTGAGAGCAATTGATCAAGAGTTATAACTCGATCTAAGGGTAGGTCAAAAAAGCTATGCCCTAAGCTATAGCCTAATGTAGCAATTTCAATTGATGAGGCAGATTTGTCAGCTAAATTTGTGCTGCGGAGTATAATGCCAATTGTCAGCCAGCATAATAATATTATTAGGTGAAACCATTGATTTTTCAGTAGTAGTTTAATGTTGTTTTTTTTCATCTAGATTGGTTAAATTTTCTTAAAAGTTAACTCGTAATAATTAATTTAGAGCTTACTAATATATTTAATTCTATTTGTCAAAATAATTAATAAAAATTTAATAGGTATTTATTGTAGAAATTATTTGTTTTTCTGGCCTGTTTGACTTATAAGTTTGTAGCAGTTTGGGAATTTTTTTTAGGCTGAATTTGTCGCCAATAGTATAGAGTATCAAAAGTCGAAGCCACGAGCGAATGCGTGGTGGTCAGTAAAAATTTGTTAGTAAACTCAACCATAGTACTATTAACTACCTTGGTAGTCTTGCTTGCGTAATAGTGAGAATATATATTTTTTTTCCCACACCTCTGATACCTCGTACAATTCCCACATCTGCCATACCATTACTATGCACACCTTTAGTGGTTTTTTGACAGCTCCATCATGGCCAAATATAGGACATTCCATGATAATTTAAACTTCCTAGGGAAGAATACTTACATGACCAAAGAAATAAGGTATCGAACCTCCTCTTGGCTGTGCCACGGGTGTTGCTATACAAAATGATAATTCCTATAGTTTTTTGATGCACAGACAACCTATAATTTTGGTAATTTAGAATCACATTGTTTTTGAGTCACTAATCAAGTTAACATGAACTTTCCTATAATTTTAGATATTGTCATTGGTTTAATCTTTATTTACCTTAGTTTCAGTTTACTAGCCAGTGAAATTCAAGGGATTATAACAATACTTTTGCAATGGCGAGCTACCCACTTAAAAAAATCAATTGAAGAGTTAATTGCTGGCGGACTCGATCTTGAGAACCAAAGTCCCCAATCAAATCCACAATTAGAAAAGACACAAAAGCTAACTCAGTCTTTATATCAAAATCAATTAATCAAAAATCTTAACTATAGTGGTAGCAAAGGTCCGTTAGAGAGAGGATTTAGGAAAATTGTTGCAAGTATTGGTAGTTTAATTCAAACTTTAACTGGAATTAAAAATATTTTTGGTACAGAAAAAACTGCTCCTTCTTATATTCCATCAAATACTTTTGCGGCTAGTTTGATGGATACTTTAAAAGTCGAAGAATCAATGAAAAAAATTAGTGAATATAAATTAGAAGATTTTCTGAATAAAACTTTGGTCAAGATCAAGAAAACTTTATATGGATTGAATCTAGAAGGCCCTCGAAGAAAGCAGATGATTACAAAGGAATATAAGAGTTTAGTACAAGAATTAAATCAAATTTATTACAACTATAAAAACAATTTAGCAAGTTTAAATTTGACCTTGGATCGAATATTAGATAGACTAAATTTATATACAAAAACAACTGTAAAATATTTGCCACCAATAGCCCATTCTGAATTTAGCACGAAAATGACTTTACTCAGACGAGTATTAGTAAATCCCCAGGAGAAACAAGTCTTGAGCGCTGATATGGAGCCAAGTTTTTCTAATTTGTTGAAGTTCTGGGGGAAGTTGGTAGAAATGGGAGAATCTGTAGAAACACAATTGGAAGGTAAAAAGGGAAAGATATATAAGACAATTAAGGAGATGGTTGATGTACTGCCTGGACCATTGCAAAAAAGTTTATATATTTTAGCGAAACAAGCGACTACAAAAATTTCAGAAACAGGTAGTACTTTTCATCAATTTCAGAAAGAAGTTGAGAATTGGTTTGATAATGGCATGGAAAGAGCTGGTGGTGTTTACAAACGTAATGCTAGAGGCGTGGCTTTTTTGATTGGTTTTACTATTGCTATAGCTGCTAATGTTGATACATTACATATAATTGATACTTTATCAAAAGATTCTTTACTGCGAGAAACTATTAGTAATTATTCTGAGGAGGTAGTCATGGAAGCTAATAATAACCCAAATGAAGAAGAACCAACGGTTAAAGCTAAGGTAGATAAAGCTTTAGCTGAGGTAGATGAAGCTTTAGATCAGTTACAACTGCCTATTGGTTGGGGTCAAAAGATAAAAGATAACACAAATTATTTCGCAGGATTGAAAAGATTATTGGGTTGGATAGTTAGTGGAATTGCAATATCTATGGGAGCTGATTTTTGGTTTAATTTATTGAGAAAGATTTTTGAGGTGAAAAAATAGGTTTATTTCATTAATTGATAATGAACAATGGATAATGGATAATTATTTTCGTTTCGCTGCACCACTTATATAGAATCGGGGTAATTATATCATGTCCGGTAGCATCGGTATTGTAAAAGGGTAAGAATTGAGAATTTAGAATTGAGAATTTAGAAATTTGCTTTGTCAGGCTTTATTGAAGGGTATTAACCCCGAAAAAACTTAAATTTCCTGTAGATATTCACCCTTTGGTTTACACGCTCCGATACCAGCGGACATGATATTAGTTATCGTATTGCTGAGGAGCCAGGAGCCAGGAGCCAGGAGTCAGGAAAAAGAAAGGATTTGAACTATTGAATTTTTAAATTCCTTTAATATTAAGAGCAAGTAATTTTGCGATGACTGTATAATATCAAATCCGCTAGTATTGGTGTAATTAGATAAAGAGTGTGGGGAGATGGGGA
>NZ_JBNHER010000321.1:0-4415 GCF_050015975.1 Dapis purpurea BLCC-M126
GATTAGAGTATGCAACAATTGCCCCTCTTGGCTCCAGAGTTTCACTGTATTGTCATCACTTGCAGTGGCAATAGTCTCTCCATCTGGACTAAATACTGCACCCCAGACCGAATTCTTATGCCCGATTAGAGTATGCAACAATTGCCCCTCTTGGCTCCAGAGTTTCACTGTATTGTCAGCACTTGCAGTGGCAAGAGTCTCTCCATCTGGACTAAATGCTACAGTATTTACAAAACTCTCATGCCCGGTGAGAGTCTGCAATAATTTCCTCTGACAGTTCCAGAGTTTCACTGTTTTGCCACTACTTGCAGTGGCAAGAGTTTCTCCATCAAGGCTAAATGCTACACCATAGACCCAATCTTCATGGCCGGTGAGAGTATGGAACAGTTCGCCCTGACGGTTCCAGAGTTTCACTGTTTTGTCGCCACTTGCAGTGGCAAGAGTCTCTCCATCTGGACTAAATGCTACACCATAGACCCAATCTTCATGGCCGGTGAGAGTATGGAACAGTTCGCCCTGACGGTTCCAGAGTTTCACTGTTTTGTCGCCACTTGCAGTGGCAAGAGTCTCTCCATCTGGACTAAATGCTACACCCCAGACCCAATCTTTATGCCCACTTAAAGTCTGCAACAGATGCCCCTCTTGGTTCCACAATTTCACCGTATAGTCAGCACTTACAGAAGTAATAGTCTCTATATCAGGGCTAAATGCTACACCTATGACCTCATCCTCATGGCCGATTAGAGTATGCAACAGTTCGCCCTGACGGTTCCAGAGTTTCACTGTTTTATCACCACTTGCAGTGGCAAGAGTTTCTCCATCAGGGCTAAATGCTACACCATAGACTGAATTCTCATGGCCGATTAGAGTATGCAACAGTTCGCCCTGACGGTTCCAGAGTTTCACTGTTTTGTCACCACTTGCAGTGGCAAGAGTTTCTCCATCAGAAATAAATGCTACACCATAGACCCAATCTTCATGGTCGGTGAGAGTATGCAACAGTTTGCCCTGACGGTTCCAGAGTTTCACTGTTTTGTCAGCACTTGCAGTGGCAATAGCTTCTCCATCTGGACTAAATGCTAGACCATAGACCGTATCCTCATGTCCCTGAAGACTGTTAAGTTCTCGGTACTTTCCATCATCTATATATATAGCTTGACTCAGAGCATCTATTATCTGCATTTTACTATCTGCTTGAGGTTGGAATATTTGGCTAGGAGGTGGTAGTTGTCTAGCAGCTCTCAAAGCTTGCAACAACCCCTCAAAATATTTACCAGAGTTAGATAATAATTTAGAGATCATACTTTGACCCACTGCTTCCGCTTCTGCCAACTTCAGATCTGCTATCTGCTTCGCCTCTTCTAATATCTGATTTGCTTTTAACTGAGCATCTAATTTGATTTGCGCTTCCAACTTTTCCAATTCGAGCGCCTTTTTCTCCACTTCCTGAGCAGCAGCTAAAAATTGATAGTCGCGATCGCTCAGACTTTTATCTACCGCCCACGTTAAAGCATCTGCCAATGCTTGACCCCGCAACAGTCGCGACTCATCCTTACATCCGGACTCTTCCCAAGCATTAAACGCTTCAGAGTAGGGGCGCAACTTTCCCAACTCTTTTTCCACCCACTGCAAATTAAACACTTCTTGATAAGTGCGGTTAGCAACTTGCAACCGCCCTTCCTGTTTTACGACTAAACCTGTGAGGCGAAGTTCCATTTGTTCGGGGTTGTCGTCTGCTACGATCCCCCCCAACCCCCCCTTAATAAGGGGGGGCTTTTTTTGTTCTGCTTCTAGTCTCCCCCTTTCCAAGGGGGACGGAAGGGGGATATCTTCCCCTTCCAATCGGGACGGAAAAGAGATTAAAATTTGCTGATACAAACCTAATAACCGACTCGCCCGTTTTTCATTTACCAATAGGCGATCGCGTATTGTCTTTAAATGTTCTGGGTCATCATGTACTTGCCAATTGTCTATTATTCTCTGTTTGACCAAATCGGCCACCAATTCGGCCTCTTGGCCATCAGGTACAATTTCTGGACTATTACTAATCAATTTACAAACTTTCTGGGTCAAAAATGGTTGGCCTCCCGTCCAATCCAAAACGGCTTCCATCAACTTATTAATATTGGCAGTTTTTTCAACTAAACCTTGTGCTAATGGCTCCACTTCAGCTAACCGAAAACCTATTAATTTTATCGGTCTACCAATATTAAAAGGAGTGCGTTTTTTCTCCTTAATTAAATCTGCTGGAGTTGCCACACCAATCATGGCAAAAGTCAACCGTTGATAATCTGAATTATCTGCTCGTTTGTTATAACAATCTCGAACAACTGCAAAAAAATCATCAATATTAAAAGGTAAGCTGAGGGTACTATCTATTTCATCAATAAAAATCATAATATTTTGAGAAACAGAGGGCAATAAAATTTCACTAATAAACTTACTAAAACGTTTAACATTAGAAAGTTGACTATTAGCCTCCCACAGTTCCTCAATATCAAAATCATCATCCAAATTTAAGCCAGTCAAAATAGTATCAATAATACTGGCATACCATTCTGAAGGAGTAATATCATAAGTGCCAATTTCTGTCATATCAATAGTGACACAGGCAATATTTTCTGCTTTTAAACGTTGGATAGTTTTGACCCGCAAACTAGATTTACCCATTTGCCGGGAATTTAAAACATAGCAAAAATCTCCATTTTTTAAACCTTGATATAAATCGTTATCCGCTTGTCTGTTGACATAAGTTGTGGCATGAATTGGGAGACTACCACCAATATAATATTCGTAGTTATTCATAGTTAATATAATTAAATAGTTACTTTTAACTGATAACTGTTCACTGAAATAACCCAACACCATCACATAAACGCTTATCGCTTTTACTAACAGTAGGATTATTTTTAAGGTAGTCGCGCATCCAGTTGCAACCCCATTCATGGAGGCGATCAAACTTCCAAACCTTCCATAGTTTTACAGTTTTGTCATCACTGGCAGAAGCAATCATCTTGCCATCAGGACTAAATGCTACACCTCTGACCTTATCCTTATGCCCGGTAAGAGTCTGCAATAATTTTCCCTGACGGTTCCACAATTTTACTGTATTGTCACTACTTGCAGAAGCAATCATCTGGCCATCAGGACTAAATGCTACACCATAGACCCAATCTTCATGCCCTTGCAAAGTCTGTAATAATTTCCCCTGGCGGTTCCACAATTTTACTGTATTGTCACCACTTCCAGTGGCAATAATCTCTCCATCAGGACTAAATGATACACCATAGACCCAATGCTCATGCCCCTGCAAAGTCTGCAAAAACATTCCCTCTTGGTTCCACAATTTCACCGTCTTGTCATCACTGGCAGAAGCAATCATCTTGCCATCAGGACTAAATGCTACACCATAGACCCAATTCTCATGGCCAGTGAGAGTCTGCAATAATTTCCCCTGACGGTTCCACAATTTTACTGTATTGTCACCACTGGTAGAAGCAATCATCTGGCTATCAGGACTAAATGCTACACCATAGACCCAATTCTCATGGCCAGTAAGGGTCTGCAATAATTTCCCCTGATGGCTCCATAGTTTCACCGTCTTGTCATCACTGGCAGAAGCAATCATCTTGCTATCAGGACTAAATGCTACACTATAGACTGAATTATCGTGTCCGGTAAGAGTCTGCAATAATTTCCCCTGACGGTTCCACAATTTTACTGTATTGTCGCTACTTGCAGAAGCAATAGTCTTCCCATCAGGGCTAAATGTCACAACCGAGAGACTATTCTCATGTCCTTCAAGAGTCTGAACCAACTGCCCCTCTTGCTTCCATAATTTTACTGTCTTGTCATCACTGGCAGAAGCAATGATCTTGCCATCAGGGCTAAATACTACACCATTGACCCAATTCTCATGGCCGATGAGAGTCTGCAATAATTTCCCCTGAAGGTTCCATAATTTTACTGTATTGTCACTACTTGCAGAAGCAATTATCTGGCTATCAGGACCAAATGCTACACTAAAGACCCAATTTTTATGGCCAGTAAGAGTTTGCAATAATTTCCCCTGACGGCTCCATAATTTCACCGTTTTGTCATCACTTGCAGTTGCTATAGTCTCTCCATCAGGACTAAATGCTACACCAAAAACCGAATTCTCATGGCCGATAAGAGTCTGCAATAATTTCCCCTGACGGTTCCACAATTTCACCGTTTTGTCATCACTTGCAGTTGCTATAGTCTTTCCATCCGGACTCAATGCTACACTATAGACCGAATTCTTGTGATCGGTGAGAGTTTGCAATAATTTCCCTTGTCGGTTCCACAATTTCACTGTATTGTCACGACTGACAGAAGCAATCATCTGGCTATCAGGACTAAATGCTACACCCCAGACCCAATTCTCATGGCCG